>CAVOFA010000013.1:0-39292 GCA_963694865.1 Gammaproteobacteria bacterium
GCGCCGCGACACATTAACCTGGCGTTATCCCATTACCGTTTCTGCTTCATTTGGTTTATTACATGGGTTTGGATTTGCTTCAGCGCTTGGAGAAATTGGTTTGCCGCAAACAGAAATTCCTGCCGCGTTGCTGGCCTTTAATCTGGGCGTTGAAATCGGGCAGATATCATTCGTGTGTTCGATACTGTTTTGTGTATGGATCGTTTCCAAATTAGCTTCGTTAATAGGCGTTTCAAGAATTTCAGCCATTGGGACTGACGGCAACAGGCGCCCGTTGGTTTGGTTGCAATCTATTGAGAAGCCCCTAGCCTACGTTGTTGGCAGTGTGACTATCATCTGGACAATCGAGCGAACACTGTTGTTTGCGAGCTAGTTTGAATCGCTCCGGGTATACCGAAGGGGTATTGACAAGTTAACTGCCTAAGTCGGCAGAAATCGTCCTCAACCCACATCACACCGCCACTGCCTTTTCCCAAGTCGTGAAGGCACGCAGTCGGAAATATCGATAGTTTTCTGCTGATATCAAATGCCGACCCAAATTGAACAAGTTGTAAACAGCTGCGTGCGCACTCAAAAATCGTTGAGCTTGGCGCATCGATTTAAACTTGCGCATGCCCCGCTCTCTCACTCGCGTTGGCTCGTGCGAAAGCTCAGCGCGATTGTTGGCATACTGTGATGTGTCGTGAATCGTCTCCGGAACCAATTCTCTATGAGCTACGTTGTAGCTCCTCAATTTATCCGTGACTATCTTCCTGGGCTCACCTCGGTGTTTGCGCAATAGCCGCTTAAAGAACCGCTTTGCGGCCTTTCCATCACGTCGTTTTTGGAGAAACACATCCACTACTTCACCGTCTTGATCGACGGCTCTCCACAGATATTGTTGTTTTCCCTGGATTTTCACGAATACTTCATCAATGAAGAAAGTATCTCCATATCCTTGATGTTTTCTTCTCAATCGTTGGGCGTATTTCGATCCAAATTTATTGCACCAAAGACGAATTGCTTCATAGCTGGCAATTATTCCTCGCTGAGCTAACAAATCTTCGATATCTCGATGGCTAAGATTGAATCTGTGGTAGAGCCAGACGGTATATTGAATAATTTCAGGTGGGAATCGGTGATGTTTGTACATTTTCGCTTTAGTCATAGAGCGAATTGTCGCAGAATGGCAATTAACTTGTCAGTACCGATTAGTTAATTCTAAACCACCTTCAAGTGCTTCTTGCGCTTCGCGCTCCCGGACGGATCAATGCCAGTTGCTGCTTCCTCAATGTGATCTGACCACCACTGCATCATTACGCGTCGTTGCTCTAAATATTCAGCTCGATTGTAGATGGCTCTCACTGAATCTTTACCTACTCGAGACTGGGATACTTCAATAATGTCTGCTGGAAACTCCTGTTCATTCAACACGGTACTGGCAAGGGACCTCACACCGTGAGCAACGAACACGCCCTTGTAGCCCATTCGTTTGATTGCTGTATTTGGTGTTTCACTGTTGATTGCGGCCTTCGGGTTACTTCGTGACGGAAAAATATACTCTCTGTGCTGGCTGATTGGCTTCATGGTTTCGAGAAGTTGCATGGTTTGATCAGTCAAAGGCACAATGTGGGGGCGACGCTTTTTCATCCGGCTCGGGTCAATTCTCCAGAGTCTATTTTCCATGTCTATTTCGCCCCACTTTGCCTTTGCACCCTCTGAAGGACGAGCCATGGTGTGCAAGAGCCAGAAAATTAAACACTTTGTTGTTACTTCGTTGTGCGCCTGGTCCAGGTCTTTCAGGAACTGCGGGAGAAACTCTGGCTTGATCGCGGGCATATTGGTCACATCGGGAGGTTTGAATGCCTTGCCAATACCTGACAGCCGGTTAGCATCAACCAGACCAGAATTCGTGGCAAACACCATGATTTCATTGATCCAGCGACACAACTTGCGCACAGTTTCCAGAGCTCGGCGATCAGCTATGGGCTCCATGATCTTGATGGTATTTGGGGCGTTTATTTTGGAGATTGGTATGGCGCCCAAAGCGGGCATAATATGAAGCTCCAAGGCTTGTGTGAGTCGTTTACGGTAGGATTTTGACCAAGCGCCCTCTTTTGTTTTGAGCCACTTTTGGTATACAAGATACAAGGTGTTCTCACACGCTTCTCGTCCGATTTGTTTCTGCTCTAATCGATACTCTCTCGGATCGACATCATCGGCCAGCAATTCGCGATATTCCAATGTTTCTTTTCGCGCCTTACTTAAAGAGGTAGCAGGGTACTGGCCCAAGCTGATGTTGGTGCGCTTTTTGGTGTAGGGTTTGAAGTACTTTAACAACCATTGCTTTGTACCGTTTGGCCTCACTCGCAATTGCAATCCTTTCCCATCTGCCAGGTAATATTCTTTATCCCTGGGCTTCGCTTGCTTGACCTCAGTATTAGTTAATTGTTTTGTAGTGTTTGCCATTGATAATTCCACGAAATCAAGATTTGGTGGTACATGAAATGAACTGGTGGTACAGAGAGTGTTCCATTAACTTCTAGATGGGTCAAGACAAATATAGACAGAGAGAGACAGTAAATACGGGCAATTCAGGAAGGTTTGTGATCTAGCGAGACAACTGGAGACGTACTGAGACAGGAAAATGGTGCCGCCACCAAGAGTCGAACTCGGGACCTGCTGATTACAAGTCAGCTGCTCTACCACGGCTGAGCTATAGCGGCATATATCTACTATTTCAGGTCGCGCATACTACATAAAATCCGATACAGGTTCAATAGCTTCAACAATGCAGCAGTTAGTCCGGGCAGCACTCTTACTATAGATTTTTCTCTACACCGGCATCTACTCCGCCCGGGCATGGTAGAAACAGAGGTTCTTAGCACAGGCATTGTTTGTTAAAGTGGCTGCGCCATGAGTAAGCCAACTGACACAACTGCCTGGAAAGCGTTGCTGGAGCACAGCAGGGAATTCCAGCGGGACGAATTTCGACTAAGCGAATTGTTCAAGGGAGCGGCCAACAGGTTCGATTCCTTTTCCCTGCGCCACGAAGATCTGCTGCTGGATTACTCAAAGAATTACCTCACCGACGAGACCAGGAAACGCTTACTGGAGCTGGCGACTCAGCAGCAAGTGCCCCGCGCCATCGCCGCGATGTTTGCCGGCGAGACTATTAACATTTCAGAGCGAACTGCCGCTCTGCATGTCGCCTTGAGGGCGCCGATTGAGTCCAACGAGCACAGCGAGGTCATCGAGACACTGGCCAGAATGGAGATCTTTGTCAGTAGCGTTCATGAGGGTCAAAGGAGCGGTTACAACGGCGATAAAATTACCGATGTGGTCAACATCGGTATTGGCGGCTCGGACCTGGGCCCTGCCCTGATCACCGATGCCCTGTCGACCTATAACAGCGGCCATCTCAACATCCACTTTGTCGCTAACGTCGACCCCTCTAATATCGACAGCGTACTCGACGGCTTAAAAGCAGAGACCACCGTGTTTGTAATTGCCTCAAAGTCTTTCAAAACCCCTGATACTCTGCAGAATGCTGCCGCGGCACGCAGCTGGTTTATGCGCAAAGTGAATGACAAAAGCGCTATGAAAAAGCATTTCGTCGCAGTCACCGAGAATATTATTGCCGCCACCAATTACGGCATCGATGCAGAAAATATTTTCCCGCTGTGGGATTGGGTCGGCGGCCGTTTCTCCCTGTGGTCGGCGATTGGCTTGCCCATCGCGCTGGCTATCGGCATGGATAATTTTCGTCAATTATTGGCCGGTGCCCATTCCATGGACAGGCATTTCAGAGATACCGACCTGGCGGAAAATATACCGGTCATGATGGCCCTTATCACGGTCTGGTACAGAGGTTTCTTCGACTGTCACAGCACCGCGGTCGTGCCCTACAGCCAGCAACTGCAGCTGCTACCCGCGTATCTGCAAC
This sequence comes from Gammaproteobacteria bacterium, assembly GCA_963694865.1. GTDB lineage: Bacteria > Pseudomonadota > Gammaproteobacteria > Pseudomonadales > Pseudohongiellaceae > UBA9145. The sequence goes on from CAVOFA010000013.1 coordinate 3,926, forward strand.
AACTGCAGATGGAGAGCCTGGGCAAGAGCGTCGACGTGGACGGCGTAGCTGTGGACACCCCTAGCGCCGAAGTACTCTGGGGAAGCACCGGCAGTAGCGGTCAGCATTCCTATTTCCAGCTGCTGCACCAGGGCACCGAATTTATTCCTGTCGATTTTATTGCCTTCGCTAACTCTGCGGTGAAAGGCGAGGAAGAACAGCACCGGCAGCTGCTGGCCAACTGTTTTAGTCAGAGCCTCGCGCTCATGGCGGGCCACTTGGAGCCTGAATCACCACATAAAAACATTGTTGGCAACAAGCCCAGCACTACCTTGTTGCTTGCAGAACTTAGTCCCTACAATCTTGGCAGTTTGATCGCGCTATTCGAGCACAAGGTTTATGTGCAGAGTGTGATCTGGAATATTAACGCCTTCGATCAGTGGGGTGTTGAACTCGGCAAGAAGCTGTCACAGCAGCTGTTGCACGCCTTCGACGCCCCAGATGATGCCGGCGAGCTGGACGATTCTACTGCGAGTCTGCTACGACGGGTGCGTGAATGGAGCCAGTAGCCCTCAGGGTTTTCGCAAATCCGGCCGACTCCTCATCCGGCATCGTCTCCTTCGAGAGAGACAGAAGTAAAATGCTCAACGCTTGGAGCTGGGTTATAGAAGTGGTGCAACAGCGCTCTCCATTGCTCATATTCAGTCGATTGCCGGAAGCCAATAGTGTGATCTTCGAGCGTAGCCCAGTTAACCAGTAACATGTAGCGGTCTGGTTTCTCTATACACTGTTTCAGTTCATGGGAAATATAACCAGACATGCCAGCGATTATCGATTGCGCCTGGGCAAAGGCGGTTTCAAATTCTGAGCGCAGCTCGGGCTTCACATCCAGTGTCGCAACTTCCAGTATCAAATCTATTCCCCCTACGGATAACAAAAATAATCTACTTGTAATACTACGCTACTTAACACGCATCAAGTCTGGCACTTTCATGTATTCCCACTAACGGCCTTGCGTAGACCAACTCTATGCTCGCTGCTTGCGCGTTAAAAACTGGCTTTTTGACTGCGTGCCTACATTGGGTCCAAACTGACAAAATAGCGCGGCGGAAAGCCTGTCAGCAGGCGAAAAACGAAACCGAGGCTGTTGTCGCTATCGACGCGATCATGTTCTCCTGCGCTTACAACCACTGCACTGTAATCCTCTTTTACCCCATCCATCTCTATCTGCACCTGCGGATTCATAGACACCTGTCTAAACCAGGCCCGGGGCCAATGATTCGCAGCGACATAGAGTTGGCCATTGCTACGCAATTGCGCCACGACCCGGTCGTGGCCCTCCCCATTTGCATCGATTGTGGTGATGACAAGAGTGCTCTGGTCCGCGGGTTGGAAATAACCGAGCAGGGATTCAAACGCTACCACTATCCCCACATAGATACCCAACACGATCGCAATAATTTTTAGCATTTTCACTTTAAACCTCCTGTCACTTGCAGATTTTAAATCCTCGGTTGGAAGCTGGCTATTCCCCTACATTGGCTGCTGCTTCTCGCTGTATACCTCTTAACAGAATAATACTGAGAACTATCATTGGTAGATTTGTTGTCACCGGGTTAAAAGCTTCCAGCAACAGCTGCGGCGTCATCAGCAACACAAAAAACAGAAAGCCGATCAAGCCCATAATATTAAGCCATACAATAGAGGAATATCGATAGAAATAGAGCAGAGCGAGGCCAAAGCCAATTTCGGCAACGCCGGCAAATCGAATCAGCAACAAGGTGTTCGCCTGAGACAAGCCGATGCTGCCGCTCATCACCAGTTCCAATGGTGCCACCTGTATCAACTTCGGCACCAGCCCGCTATAGATCCAACTACAGCCAATGGTATATCGCGCCAACTGGACAGAATTCAATTGCAACCACGCAGTAGAGGCATACATTTTGTCCGCGTTCCTTTGCAGCAAGCTCAAGGGTCAGTCCGAGCTGTTATTAGCGCGAGCAATTCGTCGGTTTTCTCGCGCATCAGTGCTTCGTCAGCTCGAGATTCCACATTTAGCCGCACCACAGGCTCGGTATTCGACATTCTCAAATTGAAACGCCAGTTCGAAAAATCTATGCTGAGCCCATCGGTGTGGTCGATAGTTTCGGCGCCGGGGCCGTATAGCTGTTCGATTTCCTGGATTAGCTCGACCGGATCGGCGACAGTGTTGTTGATTTCCCCGCTGGCCGGATATGCAGCCATGGGTTCCCCCACTAGTTCTGACAAGCGTTTACCCTGAGTGGACATGAGTTCGACCACCAGTAGCCACGGCACCATACCACTGTCACAGTAGAAAAAATCCCGAAAATAGTGGTGCGCACTCATCTCACCGCCATAGACAGCGTCTTCGGCACGCATCCGCTCCTTAATGAAGGCGTGTCCAGTCTTGCATTGAATAGCGTTGCCGCCGAGGCCCTCAATAATTTCTATGGTGTTCCAGGTAAGGCGTGGATCGTGAACAATGCTGGCACCGGGCTGCGCTTTTAAAAACCTTTGGGCGAGCAGGCCGACGATGTAGTAGCCCTCGATGAACTGTGCGTTTTCATCGAAGAAGAAACAGCGGTCGAAATCACCGTCCCAAGCGATACCGAGATCGGCATCGTGCTCTTTTATGGCATTGATCGTAGCCTGACGATTTTCTACCAGCATCGGATTAGGCACGCCATTGGGAAAATTGCCGTCGGCCTCGTGATGCACCTTGATAAATTCAAAGGGCAGATGTTGTTGCAATTGATCGATAACGGAGCCGGCTCCGCCATTGCCGGCATTGCAAACAATTTTCAGCGGCTTCAAGCTGTCTCGATTCACATAGCCTAACAAATGTTTTATGTAATCGGCTTGCGTATTCTGTCGGGTAATTGAGCCCTTGCTGCTTACTTCAGCGAACTGGTTTTGTTCAGCAATACACCTTATATTATTCAAACCGGTATCGCTGCTGATGGGTTTGCAGTTCTCCCGAATCAGTTTCATGCCGTTGTAGTCTTTTGGATTATGGCTGGCTGTTACCATGATGCCGCCAGCAGCCTGCAGATGGGATGTGGCGAAATAGATCTCTTCGGTACCACACTGGCCGATGTTGATGACATCGGCCCCGGCATCGGTGAGCCCGGCGTTGAGCGCATCGCACAATTGCCTGCTACTAAGCCGAATATCGAAACCCACCACAACCTGGGCCGGAGCCAGGTATTCTACATAGGCTCTGCCTATGCGATATGCCACATCTTCATTGAGCTGGTCGGGAATCCGACCGCGAATGTCATAGGCCTTAAAACAGGAAATTTCAGAATTCATTGTTAACTTCTAATTAGTTAGTAATTAGTTGATGGTTTGTAGTTATCACTTGGCTAGGTCGTGGGATTATAAGCTAGATTATGAGCTATTTGGCGCGACCATAAATATCTTCGAAACGGACGATGTCATCCTCACCTAAATAGTCTCCTATCTGTACTTCTATCAGCTCCACCGGCTCGTCACCGGGATTAGTCAATCGGTGTTTGCTCCCCAGCGGAATAAAAGTCGACTCATTAGGGTGCAGCACAAATTCCTTGTCATCGCAGTTAATCAGTCCAGCGCCTTTAATCACCGTCCAGTGCTCTGCTCGATGCTTATGCATTTGCAATGACAAGGATGCGGCAGGATTAACCACGATGTGTTTTACCTGATAGCCGTCGCCGGCGGCTAATGACTGATAGGAACCCCAGGGTCGGCTCACCACAGTGTGACTGATGCTCTCGCGGCGGTTGCTGGCCTCGAGTTGCTCCACTATTTTTTTAACCGCCTGTACTTTTGCCTTGTTGGCCACCAGCACTGCATCTGCCGTTTCGACGATAACAACATCTTCCAGCCCTACCGCCGCTACCAGTCGTGATTGTGACTGAATATAACTATTGACGACGTCGGCCGTGAGGACATCGCCACTACAGACATTACCCTCGTCGTCCTTGTTCTGGGCCTGCCACAGCGCATCCCAGGAGCCGAGATCACTCCAACCTGCGTCCAGCGGAACTACGGCGGCACTGGCGGTCTGCTCCATTACCGCGTAGTCGATTGACTCGCTGCGGCAGCTGGCAAACAGCTCTGTGGGGATTTGCTCGAAGTCATCACCCGATTCGATTGCTGCGAAAGCTGCAACGCAACTTGCATGGATGTCAGGCGCGAATTGCAGCAATTCATCCAAGTATTGCGAGGCAGTGAACATGAACATGCCGCTATTCCACAAAAAGTTGCCACTGGCGAGATACGCTTGCGCTGTTTCCAGATCGGGTTTCTCGACAAACCTACTGACGTTAAATGTGGCCTTGTGCTCAAGCTGCGAGCCTTTCTCAATGTAGCCATAGCCGGTCTCCGGTGCATCTGGAACTATGCCAAAGGTGACCAGGCGATTTTGCCGGGCAAGACTCTCCGCTTGCAGAATGGCTGCATGCAAGGCCGGAATATTTGCGATGACATGATCAGCCGGCAAAATCAGCATTAGCGGATCTTGCGCCGATTGTTTTGCACTTAAATGCTGTGCACTTAAGGCCGCCATGGCGATGGCTGGTGCGGTATTTCTGCCCATGGGTTCTAACAATATAGTGCTGTGCTTTACACCCAGCAGTCGCAGTTGCTCGGCGACCAGAAAGCGATGATCGGCGTTGCACACGACCAGTGGATCAGCAATATTTCCCAGCCCGTCGAGGCGGCGTAGAGTAGCCTGGAAAAGAGAGCCCTGTTGCTGTGGAAACTGGATGAATTGCTTGGGAAGTAGCGCTCTCGAAAGCGGCCACAGCCGAGAACCTACTCCTCCGGCCAACACTACGGGTACGATCATAGTTCCAACACCTGAAAATCAAGCCGCAATGGTAGCAAAGAATCACCACTATAAACTATCCACAGCACGAGACAGCCCGGGCTGTGGCAATTTAGTATCGATTAATTGGCTACGGCGCGATAACATCGCATGCTTTCTGAAGTGCCCTGCAGGAGGGCTGGTTAGAATCTATGAATTCATCTACGAAACCCAAGAAGAATGACCGCTTCGTTCCGAAGGGCGCCTACGTTCTCGAAGACTTGGTAGAATGCGGGCATGGTAGGCTGTTCGGGCCAGGCAACGCCAAGCTGCCAGTGGGCAATATGCTGATGCTCGATCGCATCACTGAAATAACCAGTGATGGCGGCGAATACGGGCATGGTCGGATTATTGCCGAGTTGGACATCCATCCCGAGCTCTGGTTCTTCGCCTGCCATTTCGACGGCGATCCGGTCATGCCGGGATGCCTGGGTCTCGATGCCCTCTGGCAGTTGGTTGGCTTCTTCCTTGGTTGGTGCGGTCACCTTGGCAAAGGACGGGCACTAGGCTCTGGGGAAGTAAAATTCTCTGGAGAAATCTTGCCGGATGCCAAAATAGTGACCTATGACCTCTCCATAAAGCGGGTCATCGATCGCAATTTGGTGCTGGGCATCGCCGATGGCAGCGTGCTCGTCGACGGTGAGCCTATTTACACCACCAAGGGGTTAAAGGTGGGCCTTTTTACTCCAGAGAGCAACTTTTAGACTTTTGGTATAGCTTTTACACTTTTGGTATAGAATGTTAGCTTAAAGTAGGGGTATTTATGCGGCGTGTTGTTGTTACTGGTATTGGTATCGTGTCTTGTTTGGGCAACGATAAAGACTCTGTGCTCGACTCCCTGAGAAACGGGCGCAGCGGTATAAAACACAATTCATCCTACGAAGAAATTGGTATGCGTAGCCATATCAGTGGATCGGTGGAAATAGATACCGCGGCGATGATCGACCGCAAGATACTGCGCTTCATGGGTGACGCCTCCGCCTATTGCTATATCGCCATGGAACAGGCGATTGCGGACTCCCGTCTAAGTGAGCAACTTGTCTCCCATGAACGTACTGGTATCGTCGTTGGTTCCGGTGGTGGCTCTCCACAAGATCAGCTGGAGTCCACCGATATTATGCGCGAGAAAGGTATTCGCCGGGTGGGACCTTACCGCGCCCCGCGCACCATGAGCAGTACGGTATCAGCTTGCCTGGCAACTCCGTTCAAGATAAAAGGTGTGAACTACACGATTTCTTCTGCCTGTGCCACCAGCGCTCACTGCATCGGCCACGCGGCGGAGTTAATCCAGTTGGACAAACAGGATCTGGTCTTCGCCGGTGGCGCCGAGGCAGAACACTGGACCCTGTCGCATATGTTTGATGCTATGGGCGCCCTTTCAACCCACTACAACGACACCCCGGACAAAGCTTCCCGTGCCTTCGACAAGGATCGAGATGGCTTTGTAGCGGCCGGTGGCGGCGCGGTGCTGGTCATTGAAGCACTCGATCACGCCCTCGCAAGAGATGCCAAGATCTACGCCGAACTCACAGGCTATAGTGCAACATCGGATGGCTACGACATGGTAGCGCCCTCTGGAGAAGGTGGTGCCCGCGCCATGCGCATGGCGACACACAAGCTGGAGGGCCAGGTAGACTACATCAATACCCACGGCACCAGCACCCCGGCAGGGGATATCTCTGAGCTGAATGCGATTCGCGAGGTATTCGGCGACGCCATCCCCACAATCAATTCAACCAAATCCCTGAGCGGCCATTCCCTGGGCGCAGCCGGTGCGCAAGAGGCCATTTACAGCCTGTTAATGATGGTAAATAATTTTATCGCCGCCTCCGCTAACATCGACAACCTCGACTCGGCAGCAGTCGGTTTTCCGATCGCGCTGCAGCGTCAGGACGACGTGCAACTGAATCGGATAATGTCCAATAGTTTCGGCTTCGGTGGCACCAATGCCTGCCTGGTGTTCGATCGATATTCAATTTAATTGCATAGGCAAGCGCTGATTAATCAGAGTTTCCCAGCTAGAAACTGAAATAAATTTCGTTTATGCGGGTCGCATTAATATGATCTTGAAACGTTTAAGCTTAATCGTCCTTCTATTTGCCCTGTTCAGCAACCTGGCATTGGCGCAATTGCTGCCTCGTCCTGCCAGCAGCCTGGCCACACAGTCTCAATCCACGCCGCAACCCCTGAGCCTGGAACAGGCGTTTCCGTTTTATGTCAGCGAGGTAAGCCCTGGCCGGCTTCGCATCGACTGGATTCTCGCGGATGGGCATTATCTGTACCAGCATGCTTTCAAATTCAGCATGACCGGCCCCCTTAAGAGCGATCAGGACGCCGCGGCAGTGCCGGTAAATTTTACCCTGCCGGCAGGGCTTACGAAGACCGACCAATTCTTCGGCGATATAGTCGCCTATTACGGCAAAGTGTCAGTGGAGATTAGCCTCACAACCGTGCCTGGACCCGATAGCGCCCTGATAATTGAATATCAGGGCTGCGCCGACTGGGGCTTCTGTTACCCTCCGCAGCGAGCGGAGCATCGGCTCGTACCCTAAGCATTTTCAATTTTCTGCTCAAAATGGGTGAAATACCCGCTATTTTCTGAGATCATGCCGCCAAAATCGACAATCAGGCTATTAGCAGCGCCATCAACGCTCATTATAGAGCTGACTGTCCCTGGCGGAGAAACACAATCATGGCATCCATCTTAGCCCTGCACGGGCCAAATCTTAATCTACTCGGCAGCCGCGAGCCTCACATCTATGGCTACGACACTCTGGACGACATCAATGCGCGCCTGGCCAGCCAATGCCAATCGGCGGGGCATGAGTTTGCTTCGCTGCAGAGCAATTCCGAAGCTGAGCTTATAGAGCGCCTGCATGGCGCACGAGAAGATGGAACTGCATTCATGATCGTCAATTTTGGTGGCTTCACACACACCAGCATCGCCCTGCGAGATGCAATCCTGGCGAGTGAAATACCTTTTATCGAGGTTCACCTTTCCAATTTGTTCAAACGGGAAGCGTTTCGACAACATTCCTATTTTTCAGACATAGCCATGGGTTGCGTCATTGGCCTGGGAGCGCAAGGCTACGAATTTGCGCTGACTGCTGCATGCAAGGCACTGGCAGACTAACAACGCTCGGCGGGAAACTGTTATGGATATTAGAAAAGTAAAAAAATTAATTGAATTGCTGGAAGCCTCCGATATCGCAGAGATCGAAATCAAGGAAGGTGAGGAGTCCATTCGCATTAGCCGCAGCTCGAGCACAGCAGCTGTTAACTACCAGCCAGTAGCAGCACCACCGGCTGCAGTTGCACCTAAGGAAATCGAAGCGCCGGCGGCAGCCACATCCAGCGCCGGTAATATTATTCAGTCTCCCATGGTGGGCACCTTCTACCGCGCACCGGCACCCTCTTCTCCAGCTTTCGTCGAGGTGGGTCAACATGTGAAGGTGGGCGATGTCGTCTGCATCGTAGAAGCCATGAAGATGATGAATCAGATTGAAGCAGATCATGCCGGCGTAGTTGAAGCCTTTCTGATTGAAGACGGCGAGCCGGTGGAATTCGATCAGGGCCTGATCAGAATCGTCTGACAGTCGTCACACAATGACAGTGCACAGTCTAAAGCCAGCATTCCCAGGAACCGTTCATGCTTGAAAAAGTCGTTATAGCCAACCGTGGAGAAATAGCACTGCGCGTGCTGCGGGCCTGTAAAGCCCTGGGCATCAAAACTGTTGCCGTTCACTCCAGCGCAGACAGAGATCTAATGCACGTCCGTCTCTCCGATGAATCGGTCTGCATCGGCCCGCCCAGCTCTACCGACAGTTATTTGAATGTTCCTTCTATTATCAGCGCTATGGAAGTGACTGATGCCGATGCCGTGCACCCGGGATATGGTTTTCTGTCCGAGAATGCAGACTTTGCCGAGCAGGTCGATAACAGCGGCTTCGTATTCATCGGACCACAAGCCGAAACCATTCGCCTTATGGGGGACAAGGTCTCGGCCATCGAAGTGATGCGCGACGCCGGGGTTCCCACCGTGCCTGGCTCCAATGGGCCGCTGGATAGCAACAACGATCGCACCCTGGCACTGGCGAAGGAGATAGGTTATCCGGTCATCATCAAGGCGGCCGCTGGCGGCGGCGGCCGGGGCATGCGCGTCGTCCACAACGAAGCCGCGCTGCTAAAAGCCGTGTATGTCACCCAGACAGAAGCCAAATCATTCTTCGGTAGCGGTGTCGTCTATCTCGAAAAATTTCTCGAGAACCCACGCCATGTGGAGATCCAGGTGATAGGCGATGGCCAGGGCAATGCCATTCATCTGGGCGATCGTGATTGTTCCCTGCAACGTCGCCATCAAAAGGTACTCGAGGAAGCGCCCGCACCCGATATTCCCGATGCGATTCGCCAGGAAGTTGCCGAGACCTGTGTGCAAGCCTGCAAGAATCTGAATTACCGTGGCGCCGGCACACTGGAGTTTCTCTATGAAGACGAAAGCTTCTATTTCATCGAAATGAACACGCGCGTGCAGGTAGAGCACCCGGTTACCGAAATGGTAACCGGTGTAGATATCGTGCGGGAACAATTACTGATAGCTGGCGGCGCGCCGCTTTCCTTCCAGCAAAAAGACATACACATCAAAGGACATGCCTTCGAGTGCAGAATTAATGCGGAAGATCCTGTGAGTTTTCTGCCCAGCCCCGGCAAGGTAAATTTATTCCACGCGCCAGGTGGCAATGGCGTGCGGGTAGATTCTCACCTCTACAGCGGCTACACGGTTCCACCTTACTATGATTCACTAATCGCCAAGTTAATCTGCTATGGGGACGACCGCGAACAAGCCCTGATTCGGATGCAGATCGCACTGGATGAAATGTTAATCGATGGCATTCGCAGCAATATACCGCTGCAAAGAGAATTGGTACGAGACTCGGAATTCCATGCTGGTGGAGTAAATATTCACTACCTGGAACAAAAGTTAAGCTCTTAGCAAGCCCGGTTTTACCGGTAAAATTTATCGGCTACCATCCCCGTTTACTGATCAACTGACAGCAACTGCAAATGCCCTGGCAACAACTTAAAATCCAGGTTCAATCAACTCAGATCGAGCCCTTAGAGCAGCATTTGCTGGAGCAAGGCGCCCTCTCCGTCAGCTATCTCGATGCAGAAGACCAGGCTATATTTCAGATAGAGCCGGGCAGCACTCCGCTATGGGACAAAAGTTACCTGCTGTGCCTGTTCGAAGCAGCACTGAATCTGAGTGACGTGCTTGCATGGCTGCAACAACACCCTGCTGTTATCAACAAACAGACACTGCAAATAGAAATACTGGAAGACCAGGACTGGAAGCGCAGCTGGATGCAGGATTTCCAGGCCCAGCGGTTTGGCGAGAAGCTCTGGATTTGTCCAAGCTGGCAAACACCGCCCGACAGCAACGCCATCAATATTATGCTGGATCCGGGCCTGGCCTTTGGCAGTGGCAGTCACGCCACTACTTCCATGTGCCTGCAGTGGCTGGAGCAGTTCGTGGTGGAGGGTAGTGAAGTGATCGACTATGGCTGCGGTTCCGGTGTGCTGGCAATTGCCGCAGCACTGCTCGGTGCCCGCAGGGTCTATGCCGTCGACAATGACCCGCAGGCGATCACCGCCACCGTCGACAACAGTCGGCGTAATAAGATAAGCGACGATGTCCTTAGCGCCCACCTGCCGGATACCTTGCCCCAGATGCAGGCCGATATACTGATCGCCAACATACTTGCAGAGCCCTTGCTGGAGCTGGCTGCCAGATTCTCTGAGCTGGTGAAACCCGGAGGCAAAATCGTCTTATCCGGACTTTTACAAGATCAGACCAAGCCACTACTGGATAGCTATCGGCGCTGGTTTTCCATGGAATCTCCGCTGCAGCAGCAGGAGTGGATGAGGCTCAGCGGCTCCCGACTCGACCAGGGCAGCTCTGAATAACGCGGCGTAGCCCTCTGCGGGACATTCAGAGGTGTCCTGGGTGTTGTTATCCTGGCCACTTCACCTACAATTGCAGCTGGGAGTCTCGACTGATACACCCGGGCGCCTTACACTCAGCACCCTTAAATTCGAATCGGGTTTGAATGGCATTTCACGTTACTCAATGTCCGGGCTGTGAGTCCACCTTTAACACCAGCGCGCGCTTGCTGGAATCGGCGGCCGGCAAAGTCCGCTGCGGTTCCTGTCTGACAGTTTTCGAGGCCATGCAAAACTTTGTTGAGCAGGATCATCTGCTGGCGCCGAACACCCCAGAGGATTCTGTTTTCGTCGGCAACAACCCTCAGGACTATTTCGACCCCTCAAGCTTTCTGACCCGCAGCGCGCTCACCGAGGATGTTGCCGAGCCGGTTTTTGCTGACACGGAAATCGCAGCCGAAACTCGCGCTGTTGATCCTGAAATAATTGCTGGACAGGCAGAGCCCCGGCAAAGCGATTCCCGGTCTGACTCCCAGCCAGAGGATGCTGACACTCAGCAACTGCCACAGCAGCAGCAACCCAGTGAAGAGTCGCAGGAACCAGACCCCGAGTGGAAAGGTGAGCGCCTTACCGAGGCATCAGGTAACCCGGTGTCTCAAGATTCTCCCTGGTCGCAAACGTTTCAGGAGTCTCGAGAAATCGACTACATAGAGGCAACCTTCTCTGCGACTGCTCTTTCAGAACAATCAGATGACAAGCACCCGGAGGCGGGTTTTCAGGAAGCCCTCAGCGCAGAGCTTGAGATGGATGCGGAGGAAGAAACCAGTGAAGATAGCGGTAAAGATACCGATGCGGCGTTTCTATTCTCAGTAGCAGATGAGATCGAAGATGAATTTGGTATCGCCGAGTCCTTTGAAGAAATCGCATCAGACATTGATCCAGACAATTCGCCAACAACTACCGCAGCCAATGATGTGCTCGAGCCTGAAGCCAATACAGACGCAGCTGTAGCCGAGTTCGACGCAGAAGCTATTACAGAGACAGTGCTTGAATTTGAGCCAACAGCGATAACCGCTACAGAGCCAGAGCTTGAATCCGAACCAACAGCGATAACCGCTACCGAACCAGAGCTTGAATCCGAGACAGCAGCGGCATCGGTTGCAGAGACCGAACTTGAATCTGAGCTGGCGCCAGCAGCCTCTGAGCCGATACAGAAGGAGGCTGACAGCACTGCAGCCATCCGCGCCCGGGCGCTGGATACAGAGCTCAGAGACGAAAAAGCGCTGGAAGCAATCCCGGCGGAGAGCCTGGCGCTATTGCGCAAAGTTTCGACACCGGTGGAACTGCTGGCGAGCAAGGAAACTCGTTGGCTGCGTCAACTCCTGCTGGGGCTCAGCATGGTGTTGCTAGCGACAGTACTGACTGCGCAATTGCTCTGGCAACGAATGGAAAATTACAGCCAGCTTACTCAGATTCGGCCCTTTTATGCGCTGGGATGTCAGTGGTTAAACTGTGAACTGCCGGTGTATTCAGACATCGATGCGATACGCAGCGACAACCTGGTGGTTCGCAGCCACCCTGAGCGCAGCAATGCCCTACTGATTAATGTTGAGTTCAGAAACAGCGCAAATTTTCCGCAACTGTTCCCGATATTGATCTTGAGCTTCAACACCGCCACCAATGACGTCGTTGCTATCAGGGAATTTTCGCCCGCTGGATACCTGGACCCGGGATTACAGTCCATATTACTGATGCCGGTGCAAGCACCCGTGCAGATTAGTCTGGAGCTGATAGATCCAGGCCCAAATGCCGTTAATTACACCCTCGCCTTTCGTCGCCCTTCTACTTTCAACTGACTGTCGCCATCTGAATTGTAATTTTTGATTCAGAAATGCGAGCCAATTCCTTTATGCGCTGCGACCATTTTCGGCTACGAGGTAAGCGTCATGCCCAGCTCATCCGATTTATAAAACCTCTTATCGGGCTATGGAGGGAGTCTACGATGAGGGCGAATGATACCCCTTTAGTCAATTATGCCGATTGTTACAAAATCAGCTTGTGGCACAGCTGTGGAAAGGCGGCTCCTGATACACATAAGCCAACTGCATGGCGTCCAACATAGACCAGAGGATATCGAGTTTTAATTGTAAAATTTCCAGGGCCCGGTCTTGCAGTTCTCTGGTATTGAAGTGATCGAGGGTTATTTCCAGCCCGTGTTGAACGTCCCGCCGCGCTTCAGATAATCGTTTTCTGAAGTACTGATAGCCATCCACATCGATCCAGGGGTAATGCTGCGGCCACGTGTCCAGGCGTTTCTGATGAATTTCAGGTGCAAATAATTCGGTTAAAGAAGAGCAGGCAGCTTCCTGCCAACTGGCTCGTCGCGCGAAGTTAAGATACGCGTCGCAGGCGAAACGTACACTTGGTAGTACATGTTCCTGCGACAGTACTTCTTCGCGAGTCAAACCAACCGCCTCTCCCAGCCGTAGCCAGGCCTCTATACCGCCGTCATCGCCGCCGACACCGTCGTGATCGAGTATTCGCTGTACCCACTGGCGACGAACATCGCGGTCATTACAGTTAGCCATGATGGCAGCATCTTTTATTGGGATGGTGACCTGGTAGTAAAAACGATTTGCCACCCAGCCTTGAATCTGATGCTTGGTGCTTTTGCCGGTATTCATGTTCACGTGATAGGGATGATGGATGTGGTACAGGCGACCCTTGTCACGTAGTTTCTGTTCGAATTCTTCTTTATTCCAGGCATTATTCATAGGATTTCAATTTAATCATCAAGTCTATTGGGTTTGTTTGATGCAGAATGGGCAGCAGTCATGAAGCTTCTGTTTTCTGAGCGCGAAGTTTTTTGGCATTGGCCATGTTGCGAAACAGCAGTGGTTGCTTATCCTCAGAGTCGAGTGGTTGTTGAGCGACGTCAGTGACACGAGTAACTTTGTCGTGGTAGGGAGACAGGCTACAGACCGGATCGGCGTTACGGGCATCGCCGGTTAGTAGAAAGGCCTGGCAGCGGCAGCCGCCATACTCGAGCTCTTTCTCCGGACAGCTGACACAGGGCTCAAGCATCCAGTCGGTGCCACGGAAGCTATTAAACAATGCTGAATCTTTCCAGATACTTGCCAGATCATGATCGCGAATATTGGGGAATTCGAGGTCCGGAATAACCTTGGCTGACTGACAGGGCAAAACATCCCCTTCCGGTGTCACCGTGATAAAAGTAGTTCCCCAGCCATTACTGCATTTCTTCGGGCGATCATCGTAGTAGTCCGGTGCCACAAAGAATATATTCATTGCGCCGCTGTATTGCTCCCGAAACTCGTTGGTTACGTCCTCCGCGTCCTGCAATTGTTGCCGGCTTGGCAATAGGTGCTCGCGGTTATGCATTGCCCAACCGTAATACTGGCAATTCGCCAGTTCTACGAATTCGGCTCCCAGCGATTCCGCCATTACCAGAAATTCTTTGACCTGGTGAAGGTTGTCACGATGCAAAACAAAGTTCAGGCCGAGAGCAAGCTCCTGATTAATCACCTCTTTGGTCATCATCATCTTTTGCTCAAAACTATCGGTGCCACCAAATAATTTATTTGACTCGCGATTGCTGCCCTGGAAACTTATTTGTATATGCCCTAAGCCGGCGGCCTTGAAGGCAGTGATCTTCTCCTTATTTAGTCCAATAGCCGAGGTGATCAAGTTGCTGTAATAGCCCAGCGAACTGGCTTCGGCAATGAGTTGCTCGAGGTCGGGGCGGATAAGTGGCTCACCGCCGGAAAAGCCCAGCTGCACTGCACCGAGCTTTCTCGCCTGCCGCATCACTCTGATCCACTCGTCGGTGGTCAATTCATTTTTACGGGAAGCCGATATGTCCATCGGGTTTGAGCAATAGGGGCATTGAACCGGGCATGCATAGGTCAGCTCAGCCAACAGCCACATGGGAATATGGGTGTTGCTTAATTTGTCGCTAGTCGGCTGACTCGACGATCCAATCTTGTCGTTGGGCATCTTGTAAAAACTCTTTAACATCTTCAGCTATGCCATCCGCTTCCGGAAAAGCCAGCTTCAATTTATCGATAAGTTGCGAAAAGGTTATTTTTTCCTGGCAACGCTGAATAATTTCCGCAGCACTGCCACTGAGCTTAATCAATCCCTCTGGATACAGTAATACATTACACTGCTGGGCTTCTTCCCACTGGTATTGATAACGTGGGTTCAGAATAAATGCGCTGGAATCAAAATCAAAATCACTCATATTGTGTAGACCACCGCTATCGGACTAATTGGTAATGGACAATTTATAGTTCGACATGCAAGCCGTCGAAGGACACTTCGATGCCTTCAGCGTCGAGCACTTTTCGCTGCTCTGAATCTTCATCGAGAATTGGGTTGGTGTTATTAATATGGATCAAGATTTTACGAGGTTTATCCATTTGCTGCAAAACATCGATCATGCCGCCAGCTCCGGATTGCGGCAAATGACCCATCTCGGCGGCTAGCTTGTCACCCACGCCGACAACTACCATCTCATCTTCCTGCCAGAAGGTGCCGTCAACCAGCAGGCAGTCTGCCTCGCTCATTAGCTGTCTGGTCTTGTCGGTAAGCTGTCCCAGTCCGGGAGCATAAAACAGGCTTTTACCGCTCCGCTCATCGGTCACTTTGACGCCGATATTATCGCCCATATGCGGATCGTTTCTATGCGGTGAATAGGGCGGAGCTTTGCCATTGACCGGGATGGCTGTGAAGCTTAATCCCTCGATGCCCTGCATCTGAAAACTGCTGCCGTCCAGAGGAATCGAATGACGGTTAATTCCACCATTCCAATACTTAAGCATAGAGAATAGCGGAAACCCGGTGGTTAAATCTTCATATACCATATCGCTGCAATAAATTTCGTGCGGACATCCCTCCCTGAGCATCAATAGTCCGGTGGTATGATCTATTTGACTGTCGATATAGAGAATCGCTTTGATGGCGGTGTCTCTTAGCTCTCTGGCTGGCTGCAGAGCGGGAAATGCGGCCAGCTGCGCCAAGAGGTCGGGAGACGTATTAAATAACACCCAGTCAGTACCATCGGAACTAACGGCAATCGACGATTGGGTACGAGATTTAGCATTAATCGTCTGGTTTCTAACACCATCACAGTTGGGGCAGTTGCAATTCCACTGGGGGAAGCCACCCCCGGCACCCGAACCTAACACTCTAATTTGCACAACAATTCACCATCATTTCAATTGGAACCCAGGAACTATTCTTCCTCAGAAAAAAAACGCCAGACTAAGTCTGGCGTTCTCTTAAACTAGCTTGTGCTTCAACAATGCTAGACGATCTAGCGGGCCAAATACGAGCCAATTTTCCTTAGCGTTACGCGTTAAAGAAGTTGTCTTCGTTTAACGAACCTTGAAATACATTGTAATTTCAAAACCAAGGCGAATGTTTTGGTAAGAAGGTTTAGTCCACATATCGTCGATCTCCAAACTAGTTAGTTAATTAATCACTATACTCCATAGTGCAGTAGGGAATTTAACATGGATCATTACTCAATACTAGGGAGGTTCTGAAAAAAACCCCCTTTTAAAATATAGACGCCTATTTTGATCAATCGCCCAATTCACGGTGCTTTCAGGCCATATTCTTCAATCTTTCTGCCTGTGATCTGCTATTCAGGGAATTAGAGTTGCTGGTTTTATCAATCCAGCTTTAGCACCTCCCGATAAAAATCGAATTCAGCATTCAATGCGCTGACTTGATTACTAAGCTTGCGGAAGCCATGACCCTCGCCCGCAAATGAGATATACCTCACATCGACAGCTTTTTGCTGCAATTCCCTGTAGATGGCCTCTGACTGCTGCGCTGGCACTATTTTGTCCTCTAAGCCCTGCAACAGCAGTAAAGGGGTGGTGATTTGATCAATATGGTGAATCGGAGAGCGTTGCCGATAAAGGCTCTTCGATGCCGGATAAGGCCCTATCAACTGCTCAAGATAGCGAGACTCAAACTTATGGGTGTCTTTAGCCAACACTTCGAGATCACTGACCCCGTAATAGCTGGTCCCGGCGGCAAATAGATCGCAGAAACTCAATGCCGCCATGACCGCATAACCTCCGGCACTACCGCCACGGATGGCTATTTTATTCTCGTCTACGCGGCCAGCTGCAATCTGATGTTTCACTGCAAAAATTATATCTTGTAGGTCGTAGTTTCCCCATTCGCCATACAGGCTGTGTCTGAATTTTCGCCCATATCCTGTACTCCCGCGATGATTAATATCCAGTACTGCGAATCCACGGCTAGTCCAGTATTGGACTTTTAAGTTAAGCGATGATTTAGCACTACTGGTTGGACCGCCATGTACACTCACTATGGTCGGTGGCAGGGAGTTAGACGGCGCTGTAGTTAAAGGATTGCTCGGCTGATAAAAATTGGCATAGGCCTGGTGGCCATTTGCCGAGGCATAGTGAAACGGTTCTGCCTGTGAAATAAAATTCTGTTCGATGGATTTAGCACCAGCCCCGGACATTGTCTTGGTGATTTGGGCCTCGGCACGCTGACTAATATCCAAGCTATAGATACTACTCACAGTTTTCGGAGTTGCCGCTGTGAAGAAACAATGGCCATCGTGGGCTGTTAAATTTTCAATCTGCCCGTAGCCAGCAGAAATTTCTCGTAATTGCTTTTTTGCTATATCGATAATTCCGAGCGCCCAGCTGCCATTTCGATTGTAAGAGGCAATAATCGTATTGGCATCCAGCAAGGCATAGTTACGATGACCGAGCTGCCACGGGGCGGAGGAAAATTCGGCTTCAACTTCGCAAACAGCTTCCGCCTTACACTCGCCCTTTAATTCGTCCAGGGTAACGCGATACAAGTTCCACCAATCGGACCAATCGGCGATAAAGTACAGCTGCCCCTCTGCGTCGAATAGAGGTTGTAGTAACGAGCCTGGCAATGCCGATGCGACTTGTCTGATATTAAGCAAGCTACCGTGAGCATCGAAATTGCCGATTCGGATTTCAGTATTGTCCCACGGCATATTAGGATGGCTCCAGCTCAGCCAAGCCAGAGTTTTGCCGTCAGGAGATAATCGCGGTGAAGAGACGAAATCGGTCCCCTCGAATAAAACATCACCCTCACCGCCGAGATCCAAATCTATGGAAACCAGGGCATTAACTACCTCAGCCTTGCCATTGCTTGAATCCTGTAGACGGTGGTCTTCACGCACAGCAATCAATCGGTTAAAGCCTTTGTCGATAATGAAATCGGCGTAACGCAGTTTTCCTCCTGCTGCAGCTACAGATGCGGCCGCTGTCACATCCACCGCAGGTGCTTCAGTCTGAGCCTGGCGTGAGCTGAGGACTGTCTTCTTGATTTGCTGATCGGCGAAATCGCAGTAGTACAAGTGCGTCCCACTCACCGCGAAGGCAAGGCCACCATATTCATGAACTCGAGTTCTTACGTTGGCTTGTGCGGGAGAAACTTGAAGCAAGTCTTCATTATTAGATAACAACCAGACAGCATGCTGGTCTGGATGGCCGGCAACAGTGTTGAGAAAATAGATCCCATTATCACAGGGCCGCAAGAAATTAATATCGTCTGATTCTTGAAAAATCATTGCTGCGCTGAGCGGAGATTCCCAGCGCCCATAGGCAGATTCCAGTTTTTCATTCATAAGGATTAATCCTGAGAGTGTAAGCGGCCCCTACTCGCGGAGAGGTAGAGACCGGGCACACATAGAACTGCAGCAATAAAAAAGCTAAGACTGATTGCCTGCTCCAGGCTTGGATAAACAGAAGGCTCTATCTGCACGCTTCCCAGGGTTACAGCCATTACTAGAGTGACCAATACCATGCTGCTCATCTGCCCCAGAGTTCGGGTGGTGGACACAGCAACGGAGGCGCTGCCCACATTCTTCTTCTGCACCGAACCCATGATGGCATTGACATTGGGCGAGGAGAAGAGGCTGAATCCCAGGCCGGTTACAATGAGTGCGACCACTATCGTGTTGGTAGCAGATGAGGCATCCAAAAAACCCAACATGATAAGTCCCACGGCGGTAACACTCATGCCGGCAGAGGCGAGGACTCTCGGTTCAAGTCGGTCTGATAATTTGCCCATCAACGGAGAAAACACAGCCATTGTCAGGGGTTGTACCATCATGATTACGCCTGCGGCGGTCGCTGACATCCCCTGCAGGTATTGTAAATAAAGACTCAGTAATACAACGTTCATGAAGGTAGAGGTATATATGATTAAGGACGCGAGACAGGAAAATGTGAAGACCTTATTGGTATAAAACAACATAACATCCCAAATAGGATATTGCCTGGTCTTGGTTGTTTGAAAAAACATCACAATGCCCGCAATGCCGGTTACGATGAAAACATAGCTGTAATTATTCGGCAGGAAAGACACGCCCAGGCAAATAAGCAATATCGCTGAACAATAACTTAGCGCACCGTAGTAATCGAAGTAGCCTTTATCTTCTGCAGCCCATTCGCCATCTACCTTGAATACGCCAATCAGGAAAACCAGTACCGCCACAGGAACTTGTAAAAGGAAATTCGCTCTCCAACCGAGTTGATCTACGGTAAATCCTCCAATCAAGGGTCCGGCAGCCAGGCCGAAGTAAATGGCTGAAATTACCAGGCCAATGACCTTGCCTCTGCTAGCTACCGGAAACACCGAAGAAACGATGGCCATCTGCGTCGCATAGAGCATGGCGGCGCCGACACCTTGCAGGAATCGCGCGCTTAGCAGTAGCTGCCCACTGTTGGCTGCAGCGGCCAGTAGTGATGAAAACACCACAAAGGCGGCACCAATAAGGAATATTTTTTTTCGCCCATACATGTCAGCGAGACGTCCAAATATAAGTATGAACATCGCACTTGCCATTAAGTAGGCGGTCGGAATCCAGCTCAGGGTTAAGGCAGAGAGTGCTAATTCCTCGGCCATTGCGGGCAGGGCCACATTTACCGACGAGAGCATCACCGGTACCGAAAAAGCATTCAATAGAATCATCAGCAACACTGAGCGTTGCTGTGGAGTGTAAGCTTCTGTTTTCGTCATTGACCCGGTATCTAGCCCTCGAATAAATCTCTTAAGCGCATTGTAGCAGCGATGGTTCGATTGAGTCGCCCAGGACGGCAGACTAAAAAAGGAGCAGATATATTTAATTCCGTTACTGATAGTTGAGCCGGCGCCTCTGGCTTACAATTAAATAAATTTATCCCCTTTTTACCTGTGTCGATGTCCGATATGATTTCTGACCCCCATTACTTCTATTTGTAACTGAGGAATGAAAATGTTTACTCGAACCCGAAACCTGATAATTCTTATCCTGAGTCTGTCACTATGGCTAGATGCTTCCGCCCAGGCACCCACCAGAGAATCCCTGGGTGCGCATGGGCCCTATCAGGTTGCCTTCTATTCGAGATTTCCCGCTGTTGCAGAATTCGCTGCTGGTACGATTTATTTTCCCGCTAACAAAGCTCAAACCTTTGGTGCCGTGGCAATTTCTCCCGGGTTTATGGAGCGACAGGAGAACATGAGTTGGTGGGGCACGCATTTAGCGTCCCATGGTTTTGCCGTGTTGACTCTGGATACCAATGAACTGCGGGATAATCCAGCGGTAAGGGCGGATGCATTGATGGCAGCGCTGCGGGTACTGAGTGGAGAGAGCGAACGCGAAGGTAGTACTCTGCGCGGGAAAATCGACACTCAGCGGATGGCGATCATGGGTCACTCCATGGGCGGAGGCGGAACGCTGCTCGCTGCGAACGCACACAGTGCTGAATTAAAGGCAGCAATCCCTTTCACGCCCTGGCAGCCCGCTGGAGATTTTGGTGGCGTGACCGTTCCTACACTTGTTATCGCCGCTGAGAATGATAGCGTCGCCACAGTAAACGACCATGCCTGGCCCCACTATCAGTCTCTTGCGGCGAGCCAGCCCAGAATGTATCTGGAGATAAGAGGTGGGAATCATTTTATAGCAAATACCGCAACCGGCGAAGATCGCCTGGTACCCAATATCGATGTACATGATCTGGTAGGCAGCATGGCTGTGGCCTGGTTAAAATTATTTGTGGATGGGGAAGAAGAGTATCGGGATCTGGTGTTCGGAGAGTTGCCTGCTGGTGATAGAGAGAGATTATCCAGGTGGGAGTTTGAAGAATAGGGAGGCGGAAATATCACTGCCTGAAGCGTGAGTTTTTATTCAAATATGCGAGCTAATTCCTTTAACTGAGTAAGCCTCCCGGCTATCATAGGCGCCCCCTGATCAGGAAACATCGACGGCGACACAATTTACATGATTACCATCGGTCCCTATCAACTTACTAATGCACTCTTTTTAGCGCCCATGGTTGGCGTCAGTGACACACCTTTTCGCGAAATCTGTAGTCAACAGGGTGCCGGTTTAACTATCGGTGAAATGCTAACGAGCAACAGTCCGTTGTGGCATAACGAAAGGAATAGGCTGAAGCAGATAAAGCCCAGGATTGCCGGCCCCCAGGTTGTTCAAATTGCCGGTTCGGATCCGCAGTTAATGGCGGCAGCAGCCAGCCTCAATGCCAACCGCGGCGCCGCTGCGATAGATATCAATATGGGCTGTCCGGCGAAGAAAGTATTAAAGAAAGCCGCCGGCTCGGCCTTGTTGAAGGATCTCGGGCTGGTCTCCAGAATTTTACGCGCCGTGGTCGCCAGCGTTGACATCCCGGTTACGCTAAAAATCAGAACAGGTTGGTGTCCTGCCAGCCGTAACGGCACCGAAGTCGCGCGCATCGCGGAAGACTGCGGCATTGCACTACTCACCGTCCATGGACGCACGCGGGAATGTCGATTCAGGGGAGCCGCCGAGTATGACACCATCGCCGCTATCAAACAGAGCATCAGTATCCCGGTGATTGCCAATGGTGATATTGATTCTCCGCAGAAGGCGGCGCAGGTATTGCGACAGACACAGGCCGATGGCTTGATGATCGGTCGAGCGGCTCAGGGCAGACCCTGGATATTCCGGGAGATTCAGCACTTTCTCGATACTGGCGCCGTGCTCACACCGCCGGACCCACAGAGCAAGCTACAGATCATCTGCGCGCATCTGCAAAAGCTGCACGACTTCTACGGTGACGTGAAGGGTGTGTGGTATTCGCGCAAGCACGTGCGGGGATACGTGAAAGGGGAGTTGGATTCCCGTGAATTTCTAATTCGATTCAATGCCGCCGAAACAACAGCTGCGCAATTGCAGCACTGTCGAGAGTACTTCGATTATCTGGCCGGAACCACAGGAGTACTTGCCGCGTGAATGAAGTCAACGACGCAGCAATGAACTCGAGCTATACCACCGAAACTCAAGGTATATCGCCTGTCAGCAACCAGCACTCCCTGCGCTCGCAGGTGGAACAGGCGCTGCAGCGTTACTTCCAGCACATCGAAGATGCACCCGTAACCGACCTCCATCAAATGGTGATGGCCGAGGTCGAAGCACCACTTTTGCAAGCAGTGATGCGACACACCGGCAATAATCAGAGCAAGGCGTCTATCATGCTGGGTTTGAACCGTGGTACGCTACGCAGCAGATTGAAACGGTACGGATTGCTGTAAACGGAGTCCATCGGCTCAGGGCGCAACAGACGTCTGATCTCGCATTAACCCTAACAAAAGATATTCCTATGACCTCAGAAAACTCTGGCGCCATCCGTCGAGCATTGATTAGTGTTTCCGACAAGACTGGCATCGTCGCCTTCGCTCAGGCTTTGCAAAAACTCAACATCGAAATACTCTCAACCGGCGGTACTTACAAACTGCTGAACTCCGAAGGTATTGCCGCCGTAGAAATTTCCGCATACACCGGCTTTCCTGAAATGATGGATGGCAGAGTCAAGACCCTGCATCCAAAAATCCACGGCGGCATTCTGGCACGCCGGGATCAGGATCAGGCGGTCATGGCAGAACACGACATTCCACCCATAGATCTGGTGGTAGTCAATCTCTATCCCTTCGAGGCCACGGTGGCAAAGCCGAACTGCGACCTGCCAACGGCTATCGAAAACATAGATATCGGTGGACCCACCATGCTCCGTGCCGCCGCCAAGAACAACCGCTTCGTAGCCGTGGTCGTTAACCCTGCTGACTATGACGGCATCGTCGACTTACTAAGCAATAACAACGGTAGCCTGGAGCAGGCGACTCGTTTCGACCTGGCAGTTAAGACTTTCGAACACACGGCGGCCTACGATGGCGCCATCGCCAACTACCTTGGCAGCAAACTAGGGGCAGATACCGAGTCGAACTCCAGTTTTCCGCGCACGTTTAATAGCCAATTTATCAAGAGCCAGGAACTGCGCTACGGCGAGAACCCGCACCAGCAGGCGGCGTTCTACAAGGAGAGCAATCCGCTTGGGGCCAGCATTAGCACGGCTCAACAACTGCAGGGAAAAGCGCTGTCCTATAACAACATCGCCGATACCGATGCCGCACTGGAATGCGTTAAGTCGTTTACCGAGCCTGCCTGTGTCATCGTAAAACACGCCAATCCCTGTGGTGTCTCGATCGCCGAGTCCCCCTTGCAGGCCTATGAGCTTGCATTTCAGACTGATCCAACCTCAGCCTTTGGTGGCATCATCGCCTTCAATCGGGAACTGGACGCAGCCACTGCCCAACGCATCGTCGATCAACAATTCACCGAAGTCATCATCGCGCCGAGCATATCGGCGGCGGCGCTGGAGATAACTGCGGCGAAGAAAAATGTTCGGGTCCTGAGCTGCGGACAATGGCAACATCAGCGCGCGGCTGAGCTGGATTACAAGCGTGTTAACGGCGGCCTGCTGGTGCAGGATCGGGATATACATGAAATTAGTCGCGACGACCTCAAAGTCGTTACCGCGCGCCAGCCTGGCGAAGAGGAAATTCGAGATTTACTCTTCGCCTGGTGTGTGGCCCAGTATGTTAAGTCCAATGCCATAGTTTACTGCAAGAACAACCAGACTATTGGTATCGGAGCCGGGCAGATGAGCCGCGTTTACAGCGCCCGCATTGCCGGCATCAAAGCCGCGGATGAGGGGCTGGAAGTGCCGGGCTCGGTGATGGCATCCGATGCTTTTTTCCCCTTCCGCGACGGTATCGACGCGGCAGCGGCGGCGGGCATTACTGCCGTTATTCAACCCGGCGGTTCCATGCGTGACGAAGAAGTCATAGCCGCCGCCGATGAAGCCAACATCGCGATGGTGTTCACCGCCGTCAGACACTTCCGCCACTAAAAATTTGGACGGAGGCTATTTTCTATGCCCATCAGTAAATTAAAGCAAGGAGACGTTGGAAAATTCCCTCCGTCCCTATTATTTTTATGAAAATTCTTGTTATCGGTAGCGGCGGTCGCGAACACGCGCTGGGCTGGAAGGCCGCACAGTCAGCATCGGTAGAGACAGTGTTTGTGGCTCCGGGCAATGCCGGGACGGCAACTGAGGAGAAGCTCGAGAACGTCGCTATTGATGTGATGGATTTTGCCGCCCTGGCCGATTTCGCCAGCCAGCAAGCTATCGCCCTTACCATCGTCGGGCCCGAAGCTCCCCTGGTAGCTGGCATAGTCGACTATTTTTCAGAGCGCAATCTGCCCTGCTTCGGCCCCTCCAAAGCAGCCTCTCAATTAGAAGGCTCGAAAGCCTTTACCAAGGACTTTCTCAGTCGCCACAATATTCCCACTTCTCCTTACCAGACCTTTACCGACGTAGTGGCAGCCAGGGCCTATATCGAGGCTCAGGGAGCACCTATCGTCATCAAGGCTGACGGTCTCGCTGCCGGCAAGGGTGTCATCGTCGCCCAGACCAATGCCGAAGCTATCGCCGCTGCCGAAGACATGTTGGCGGGCAACAAATTCGGTGAAGCCGGCCATCGTATCGTCGTAGAAGGCTTCCTGGCTGGCGAGGAAGCCAGCTTTATCGCTATGGTAGATGGCCGGAATGTGCTGCCCATGGCGACTTCCCAGGATCACAAGGCCAGGGACAACGGCGACCTTGGTCCCAACACTGGCGGCATGGGTGCGTACTCCCCCGCGCCGGTAGTGAGCCCTGAGATCTATCAACGAATTATGGATGAAGTCATAGTCCCGACCGTAGAAGGTATGGCCGCCGACGGCAATGACTATGTCGGCTTCCTCTATGCCGGACTGATGATTTCTGCAGACGGCGCCGTGAATGTGGTTGAGTTCAATTGCCGATTCGGAGACCCGGAGGCGCAACCAGTCATGATGCGACTGCAGTCTGACCTCGTCGAGCACTGCCTGTCCGCGCTTGACCACTCGCTGGATCAGCAAACTGCGACATGGGATTCCCGCTATGCCGTTGGCGTAGTGCTGGCTGCGGGGGGTTATCCACACGCCTACGCCAGGGAAGAACCCATCAGCGGCCTCGATGGCACTGGCGCCGAACATCAGAAAATATTCCACGCAGGTACCAAGTTGTCGAGCAGGGATTCGGGTCAACAGGTGCTTACCAATGGCGGCCGCGTCCTCTGCGCCACCGCGCTGGGCGACACGGTGTCCGCAGCTCAGGCAGCGGCCTATGAACTGGTCCATCAGATTCGCTGGGATAAAGTCTATTTCCGTACAGATATTGCCTATCGAGCCATCGCGAGAGAGAATGGCTAATTAAGGTCTCCATTAATCACCCCCATGGTGTTGTCCGGTCATGTCCCCCAATCCAAACCACAGCTTCCTCGATAATTGCTTGATTCAGTTTGACCTGGCCCTGCGCACCTGCGTTCCCGGCTCCAGTCAGGCCCGGCGTGTATCGCCAGCGCAGGAGTTACAAGACAGTGAGATTAGTGGCAGTGAACTTACTGATGATGAACGCTGCCACACTGCGGGCCTGATGCGAATTAACCACACCGGCGAAGTCTGCGCCCAGGCGCTGTACCAGGGGCAGGCGGCAACAGCAAAACTGGAGGACGTACGCGAGTCCATGCAACAGGCTGCCACAGAAGAAGTCGACCACCTGGCCTGGTGCGAAGAACGGCTGCAACAGCTAGACAGTCGCCCCAGCCTGCTTAACCCACTGTGGTACGCGCTGTCCTACGGTATCGGTGCGGCGGCAGGAATCGCAGGCGACAAGTGGAGCCTGGGCTTTGTAGCCGAAACTGAAGACCAGGTCTGTGCACATCTGCAAGACCATCTCGAAAAATTGCCCGCTGTGGACAACAAGAGCAAAGCCATACTCGAGCAGATGATCGTCGATGAAAAACAGCACGGTGATTTAGCCCGCAATGCCGGTGGCGCCGACCTCCCTGCTGCAGTCAAACAAGCCATGACCGCCGTCTCTCAGGTTATGAAGAAAACCGCCTATCGAATCTAGCAGGCTGTTGAAAAATTCTCAGCCGGCACGATACAGTGTTAAAACCTGCTAGGCGGTAGCCCTAGTCTTGC
Source organism: Gammaproteobacteria bacterium (assembly GCA_963694865.1). Taxonomy (GTDB): domain Bacteria; phylum Pseudomonadota; class Gammaproteobacteria; order Pseudomonadales; family Pseudohongiellaceae; genus UBA9145. The sequence goes on from CAVOFA010000013.1 coordinate 30,133, forward strand.
AGAATTTCGAAATCGTGGGTGACTTTCACACCGGCGTTTTTCATCATGATTGAGGCCGAGCAGTACTTGTCGGCAGAGAGTTCAATCGCCCTGGCCACCTGTTTTTCACTTAAATTATTTCCCGCGAGCTTGAAGTGCAAGTGGATAGATTCGAAAATAGCCGGGGTTGCATCTACCCGTTCGGCGCATACTTCTGCTTCGCAACTGCTGATTTCCTGCCGCGCTTTCTTAAGAATCGTGACGACGTCGTAGGAAGAGCAACTACCAACACTCAAGGCCATCAATTCCATTGGTCGCATACCCAAATTTCTGCCGCCGCCGGCCGGCGCTCCATCCAATACCAGTGCATGGCCACTGCTTGATTCGGCTACAAACATGACGTCCTGAACCCATTTTATCCGAGCATTCATAATCAACTCTCTTTACCAGGTAGACTCGATTAGCTTGAACAAAGCAATCAAGTAATGGTGACTGTTAACCGATACAATCAATGTAGTCGGAGGCGCGCAAGATTAACACAGTTCAGCTCTATTTGAAGCAGGACGGGAAACCCCCGCTGAGGCAGCCGCCAGCCCAGTATAAGCCTGATTCGATTTGCCCATTTATTGTGATTGGTATCTCACATTTGCACTCAAAGTGTGATATACCTTTGCAAAGGGATTCACTCTCAGGATTTTCATAATGTCACTAATGGCCATTACACCGCATATTGAGGACCTGGATAATTTCCTGTCCCACTGCCATCGGAAGAGCTATCCAAATCGCTCTACCATCATCTATGAAGGCGACCAGTGCGATACCCTGTATTACATCATTAAGGGCTCGATCTCGGTGATTCTCGAGGACGATGATGGCAAAGAAGTAATCATTGCCTACTTAAACCCGGGTGACTTCTTCGGTGAGATGGGTCTGTTCGGACGGTCGGAAGAAAGAAGCGCGTGGTGCCGAACCCGGGTCAGCCTGTGAAATCGAAGAAATAAGTTACACCAACTTTAATGCCTATATTCGTGCTCACCCTGAAATTGTGTTTACTATTGGCAAACAGATGGCGCATAGACTGCGTAATACCACCCGTAAAGTGGGTGACCTGGCTTTCTATGATGTCACCGGTCGTATAGCACGCACCCTAATTGACCTCAGCAAAGAACCCGATGCCATGACCCATCCCGACGGCATGCAGATAAAAATAACGCGACAGGAAATTGGACGCATTGTTAATTGCTCACGGGAAATGGCGGGGCGTGTCTTGAAAACACTGGAAGAGCAGGAATTAGTCAGCGTCTCTGGAAAAACTATTGTGGTGTTTGGCACTCGCTAAACATCAGTTCTTTCAGTTTGGCACCAGGATTGGCCGCACGCATGAAAGACTCCCCAACCAGAAATCCATAAATTCCGTTGTTCATCATTGCGTTTACATCGGCTACGGTGTTGATCCCACTTTCAGTAATAATTAATTTTCCTGCAGGTATATTACTGGCGAGATCGAGCGTCGTTTGTAAATTGGTTTCAAAAGTATGCAAGTTCCTGTTGTTGACGCCAATCAGCTCAGTGTCGAGTTCCAATGCCTGGTCGAGTTCTTGCTGATTATGAACTTCGACCAGCATATCGATGGCTAACTCATTGGCATAGGCAGCCAACTCTTGCAGCAGTGCATTCTCCAGCGCAGCCACGATCAGCAATATACAATCGGCGCCGAGCGCCTTGGACTCGGCAATCTGATAGGTATCGATCATAAAATCCTTACGGATTACCGGCAAACCACAGGCCGCTCTGGCTTCAATCAGGTAGTCAGTCGCACCCTGGAAATATTTTTTGTCGGTCAGTATAGACAGGCAGGTGGCTCCATTTTCCTCAAAATCCCTGGCGTGATTGGCAGGCTGGAAATCTTCCCGAATCAGACCTTTGGAGGGGGATGCCTTCTTGATCTCAGCGATCACTGCCGGTTTTTGCTGGCGAATCTGCGCCGCCAATGCGGCCGTAAAGGGTCGCGAGCTCGCTGCCGGAGGAAATGATGCTACCAGCGCAGCCAGTGGCACCTTTGCTCTTGCCGCCTGAATTTCACCACGTTTGTGCTCGATAATTTCATCGAGAATACTAGCTCTGGACATTAATCAGTTCATTCCTGAGTCGCAAGAGACTGGGTGAAGCTGACCAGTTGCTCCAGCTTTGCCAGCGCTGCTCCACTTCGAAGCAGCGCTTGAGCCCGGGCCACACCCTCACCAAGGTCAGCGGCGAGACCGGCGACATAAATTGCAGCTCCTGCATTTAAGGCGACGATATCGCCCGCTGCCTGATTACTATAGTCCAGCGCCTGCCTGAGCATACTCAGGCTCTCCTGCGCACTGTCAATTTTTAACATGTCAAAGTTGTTATAGAGTTCGATACCAAAATCCGTGGGTGAGATGGAATAGGTACTAACTTTACCGTCCTTCAATTCGCCGATATGGCTTGCTGCCGAGATGCTAATCTCATCCAGTCCATCTGCAGACGAGACGACGAGCACGTGATTGCTGCCTAGTTCCTGAAATACACTCAGCAACGCCGGTATCCAGTCCGGGTCGAACACGCCCATCACTTGATTAGGCGCCCCCGCTGGGTTGGTCAACGGTCCCAGCAAGTTAAACACGGTGCGCACACCAATTTCCTTGCGTGCGGTGATGACATGCTTCATCGCGCTGTGATGCGCGGGTGCAAACATGAAGCCAACGCCCACGGCTGCAATTGTGCGAGCAACTTGATCCGCCGTTAACGACAGGCTAACCCCAGCTGCCTCTAATACATCGGCACTACCACTCTTGCTACTGGCACCACGATTGCCGTGTTTGGCAACGCTGGCTCCCGCCGCTGCCGCCACGATAGCAGCCGCCGTCGATATATTAAATTTGTTCGCCCCACTGCCCCCGGTGCCACAAGTGTCCACCAGATGAGGAGTAGGAGGCAAAACCACGGGCGTCACCAATTCTCGCATCACGGTGGCACCGCCAAGAATTTCGGCAGCCTTCACTCCCTTCATCTGTAAGCCCACAAGGAATCCGGCATTTTGCGCGTCCGTGGATATTCCAGTCATAATGTCGCGCATGACGGCGATCATGTCCTCCTTACTCAAATCCACCCCGGAGGTAACTTGTTTTATTGCTGCTCGAATATCCATAACTCTTCTATTTTAGTATAGCTTCCTCAGTACAACTATTACGGCGAAAGTTTTCGGTATAACTTTTTCGGAATATCCTTTTCAGGACACGCACCTCATTACTTCCATCGAAGTCAGTTTTAACTGTTCTTCTGGAAGTTGCATAGCAAGCATTGAAATCAGAGCGTTACGCTGCTTCCAGAAAATTTCGTAGTAGCTGGTGACCATGCTCGCTGAGGATCGACTCCGGGTGAAATTGCACACCCTGTATTGGCAGTTCGGTGTGGCGTACGGCCATGATTTCTTCGCGTTTGCCAGCATCGTCTTCGGTCCAGGCTGTCACTTCCAGGCACGCTGGCAGGGAGTCAGCTGCAATCACCAGGGAGTGATAACGGGTTGCGGTGAAGGGATTACTCAATTCTCTGAATACGCCTTGTCCGTTGTGGTGAATGTTGGACAATTTGCCGTGCATGACTTTGCCCGCTCGCACGATGTTGCCACCGAATACCTGGCCGATGCTTTGATGTCCCAGGCAAATACCCAGCATTGGGATTTTGCCGGCGAAATGATCGATTACTGCAGTGGAGATGCCTGCTTTGTCGGGGGTACATGGCCCCGGTGATATGACTATCTGGGTTGGGCTCATGGCTTCGATGTCTTCGATGCTGAGGGTGTCATTACGGGCGACCTCAACGTCCGCACCCAGTTCACCCAAATACTGCACGATGTTGTAGGTAAACGAGTCGTAGTTGTCGATCATTAGGAGCACTGGGTTTTACCTTTGATATTGCCTGATTTCGTCAGGGTCTAATCATAGCAGTTTAGGCAGGATTTTTTGTGAGAATGTGGGGGTTTGGCTTGAGGTTATGTGCAAGGACAGGAATTTAGTAGTGCCTGAATAGACACGCCGTGAACCCATCCCTGAGGGCTCGACGCCAGCTCCCTGCTGGCGACGATCTACTCAGGCACTACCAAATTCCTGTCTTCGAGACTGGTGAAGCCGCAGGTAGTTAGGGAAACGTGTATTGGATTTAATAAATGTTAATCGACATTGAGTGATTTATTGGCCATTTGTACTGCTTTGACAATGGCTCTGGCTTTGTTGATTGTCTCTTCCCACTCCAGCTCGGGCTGGGAATCGGCGACGATGCCGGCGCCGGCCTGAATGAAGAGTTTGTTGTTTTTTATGACGGCGGTGCGAATCGCGATGGCCATATCCATATTGCCATTCCAGGCAAGGTAACCCATGGCACCGCCGTAGATGCCGCGTTTTTCTGGCTCCAGCTCGTCAATTATTTCCATGGCTCTGACTTTGGGAGCACCGCTGAGAGTGCCTACGGGTAGTGTTGCCTGTAGCACTTGCAGTGCGCTTTTGTCTTCGCGCATCTCGCTTTCTACAATGGAGGCGATGTGCATGACGTGAGAATAGCGTTCTACGAACATTTTTTTCGGTACTGTTACCGATCCGATTTTGGAGACGCGTCCGGAGTCGTTGCGGCTCAGGTCGATCAGCATCAGGTGTTCGGCAAGCTCCTTGGCGTCTGCCAGTAGCTCTGCTTCCAGCGCCAGGTCTTCGGCCTCGGTGGCGCCGCGCTTGCGAGTTCCGGCCAGTGGCCGTACGGTGATTTTGCCGGCTTCCACCCGCGCCAGAATTTCCGGAGAGGCGCTGACCACATGGTGATCGCCAAGGTCGAAATACACCATGTAGGGCGAAGGATTTAAGTAGCGCAAGGCTCGATAGATATTGATTGGGTCGCCAGCAAAATCTATCGACATTCGCTGAGCCAGCACCACTTGCATCACGTCGCCGGCAACGATGTACTCCTTAATGGCTGCCACCGCCTGCTGATACTGCTCCTGCTGGAAATGAAAATGGAAATCACTCTCGGCAATACTGTGCTCGCCCACAGGGACATCGGGCAGGGACACCGGCTTGCGTAAATCGGCTTGCAGTTGGTCCAACCTGCGCTCAGCATTTTCATAGGCGTTTGCTGCCGAGGGATCGACGCTGATGACGAAGGAGATGGTGCCGCGCAGATTGTCGAACACCACAACTTCTTCTGACAGCATCAGCAAAATATCCGGCGTTTGAATTTCGTCCTCGCCTGGTGCCGGACCGATGCTGGTTTCGACGTAGCGCACGCTGTCGTAGGCAAAATAGCCTACCAGCCCACCAGCAAATAGCTGCCGATCCGGAATTTCCGCCACTCTATATCGGGATTGGAACTCGGCGATTAGACTGAAGGGGTCGTTAGTACAACTCTCTTCGACTACCTTGCCATCGGTCTCGACAGTCACGCGCTCGCCGACGACCCGCAGGACCGTACTGCAGGGCAGGCCGATCATGGAATATCTGCCCCACTTTTCACCGCCCTGAATTGACTCAAATAAATAGCTGTGCAGACCCCTGCCGAGTTTCAGGTAGGTACTCAGAGGGGTTTCCGTATCCGCCAGTACTTCGCGCACCAGGGGAACCCGGTTATAACCGGCTTTTGCGAGTTGCTGGAATTCTGCCTGATTCATCGCAGATCTAAACCGGAGAGTCTGGGATTAATTTTAATGCCGCTTGCCGGGACTCTGTCCCAGCTCGACACGCATAGCAGCAATAGTCTCAGCGTAGTCTTTGCTATTAAATATCGCCGAGCCAGCAACGAACATATCGGCACCGGCGTCGGCGATCTCGCGAATGTTGGCAACCCCTACGCCACCGTCCACTTCCAGTCGAATCGGATAGCCGCTGCTGTCGATAAGTTTGCGTACCCGTTCCAGCTTTCTCAGTGTTGAGGCAATAAATTTCTGTCCGCCAAAACCTGGATTTACCGCCATCAATAGTATGACATCGACTTTATCCATGAGATATTCCAGGCTATTTATCGGACTGCCGGGATTAAAAACCAGACCTGATTTACAGCCCTGATCTCTCACCAGTTGCAGGGATCGATCTACGTGCGCGGTCGCTTCCGGGTGAAAACTAATGTAACTGGCGCCGGCTTTGGCAAAGTCCAGAATTAGTTGATCCACTGGCGAGACCATGAGATGGACGTCGATGGGTGCGGTTATTTTATGATCGCGCAGGGCTTTGCAAATCATGGGACCAATTGTCAAATTGGGCACATAGTGGTTGTCCATTACATCGAAGTGAATGACATCGGCTCCGGCGTCAAGCACGGCGTTGACTTCGTCACCTAGTCGGGCGAAATCTGCTGAGAGTATGGATGGTGCAATCAGGTAATCTTTCATTATGCAGGTCCGGCGTAATCGTTGCGGTGCATTTTACAGAGATTGCGGGTGCTTGTCGTGGGCTGAACTGTATTGTAGAACGCGATGGGTGAGCGGCACCTATTGCCTCAGCGGCTTGCACCCCTCCCGGGAGAGTTCTTCCAACTGGATCTCTGCAGCCGTAGATATAGCAGCAGTTACGCGGAACTGAGAAACCAATCGGTAGATTCTCCCTCACTCAGTCAGGAGCCCCTAACCCATCGCTCGCAGTCCCAACATGACCTGTGTAAGGGAAACCACACAATTAGTATAGAGTCAGTGGTGAACTAAATCTAAAGCCTATCGAGAGTAATCGATTTTGAGCTTTCCGCCGAGAGTGCTCTATATTTTTTGAGAATAATTCCCGGCAGCAGCCGTATGACGCTGGTCTATCAAGCGATGGGATGCCGAATCCTTCTGCATCAGCGATAAAAGCGTAGCACTGAGTGATTGAGGGAGACCGTCCTTTGGGCTCCTGACTGAGTGAGGGAGAATCTACCGATTGGTTTCTCAGTTCCGCGTAACTGCTGCTATATCTACGGCTGCAGAGATCCAGTTGGAAGAACTCTCCCGGGAGGGGTGCAAGCCGCTGAGGCAGGAGGTTTCGGGAGCGCAGCGCGCCATCACCGCCCCTGCTTGCCAACAAGATTTCTTATACTAAACGCGGCTTTTTCGGAATCCACAGATGGTTTCGTAGGCGTTGCGGATTGCGAGAAATTTTTCCTGGGCTTGCTGCGTGGCCTCCGGAGATAAAGTTCGCATTAGTTTGTCGGGGTGGTAGCGGGATATGAGCTTTAGGTAGGCCCGGCGAATTTCACCGTCGGCTACTCTTGGTTGCAGTTGCAGTACTGTGTAGGCGTTGCGCAGCGAGTTCGGGCGCTGGGTGAGAGCGTTGTCGGAACTGGCCAGCACCTCGGCACAAACTGCGAGAAATTCGGACTTGTCGTAACCCAAAGTTTCTGCGACTTCTCGTAACAACATTTTTTCCCGTAACCGCATTTCGCCCTTGGCGTAGGCATTGCGACACTGGATCTTGAGAAAGAGATAAGACAGTTCGCTGCGCGCACCGATGTTGCTTGCCAGTTGCTTTACGTCCAGCACCACATCTTTGCTTACGCGCTTGCCTTGCTCGAAATAACTGATAGCGAGTTGGCGCCGCATGCCATCGAGGCCCATCTTCTGCATGATTGAGCTGGCGAAGTTTACTTCAACTGCGGTCACCAGGCCGTCCAGCTTCGCCACCCGCCCCATGACACCAAACAGTGCCGATGTAAGCAACTGTTCGGTACGGCCACCTGTGGGCACGACGGCTACGGCGCTCGGGCATGCCGGCTCGCTATCGCTGAGTCGTTCGAGAATGGCTTTCTGGTAAGGCTTGTTGGTAAAGAATCCCAGCATGACCTACACTCCCGCGACCGTGCCCGCTAGGGCATTCACTTCCTGCAGTCTTTCCGGCGTGCCGATGTCCATCCACACGCCTTGATGCACTTCCCCACTCACTTGATTTTCAGTCATCGCTGACTGCAGCAATGGCACGATCGACAGTGGCTGGATCGAACGCCCACTGAATAAGTTTCTATGCAACACACTGATACCGCTGAATGTCAGTTTTTGATCGCGGGCGGTGTGATCTTCATGCACCCTGCCGTTGTCATCGATGAAGAAGTCGCCATAGGGGTTGTGATCGGTATTCTCTACCAGTACCAGATGCGCGAGCCGATCCTTGCCGTCGACGGGTTGCAGTCGAGAAAAGTCGAAATCCGTCCAGATATCCGCATTCACTACGATAAAACTGTCGTCCTTCAGTTTGGGCAAGGACTTGATTATGCCCCCCGCTGTATCCAGACGAATTGGCTCTTTGGAGTAGGTTATTTTTATACCGAATCGAGAGCCATCTCCTACCGCCGACTCTATCAATTCACCCAGGTAAAAGTGATTGATGACAATACCGGACACACCCGCCAACACCAGCTTTTCAATCTGGTGTTCGATGAGAGGCTTGCCTGCCACTGTCAGCAGTGGCTTAGGAAGGTCGGCGGTGAGGGGCTGCATGCGTTTGCCCAAACCAGCCGCTAAAATCATTGCGCGCATTACTTATTCCACGGTAATTTTGATATCGCTATCGGTAGTACTGCATTGCTAAACCAGTCCCGAAAATGTGCCAACTCTGGGTAGTGCTGGCTTACATTCAAAAAATACTGGATAACCAGAGGAATATCGGCCAAATACTGGGATTTTTTATCCCTGATACACAATCGAGCGAAGATACCCATTACCTTCAAGTTGCGCTGCAGGCCCATGAGATCGAAGTCTCGAAGGAATTGCTCAGTAGTCGTAGCGGGTATTGCCGCACTAATCTGTGCCTGATCGAGGTAATACAGGGCCCATTCCCGGACCTGCTGCGGTGACCATTGGATATAACAGTCCCGCAACAGCGAAACCAGGTCATAGGTATAGGCACCGCTGACTGCATCCTGAAAATCAATTACGCCGGGCCCGGCAGCCTTACCGAAGACTGCAGAATCGAGCAGCATCAGGTTACGGGAATGATAATCACGATGCACCGCGACACTGGCCTGGCCCAGGGCGGCATCTTCAAGAAAGCGTAAAGTGGCTGCAATGAGCTCTCTGTCTTCGGTAGCCAGTTGCAGACACAGGAACTCCTCGCAGAACCACTCTTCGAAAAGCTGCATTTCCTTGTGCAGTTTGCGTCTGTCATAGGGGTCAAGTCTCTCACCTTTAACCCCGGCCTGGAGCCTGACCAAAGTATCT
>CAVOFA010000014.1:0-39225 GCA_963694865.1 Gammaproteobacteria bacterium
GTGGCACTGCCGGAGAATAATTTGGATCGGGTGGAAAGCTGTACGTGCACTTCCAAACCGATAACGGTTTCCCATTCCATGCCTAGCCCTCCTCGGTGAATGCCGCAGGCCGCTGGCGATGCCAGTCTGTCTGTTGCTGGAATTGATGTGCCACGTTTAACACTTTTGCCTCGGCGAAATCATTGCCGACCATGTGCATACCTATGGGCAGGCCGTTGACCATGCCAGCTGGAACTGAGATGGCCGGCAGGCCCGCAAGATTCACTGCAATGGTATAAATATCTTCAAGATACATCGCCACCGGATCACTCTTGGCGCCGAGTTCGAAGGCGGTGTGGGGAGATGTCGGTCCAATTATTATGTCGACCTCTTCGAAGGCCGCATTGAAATCATTCTTGATCAGGCGGCGAATCTTCTGCGCCTTGCGGTAGTAGGCATCGTAAAAGCCGGCAGACAGAGCATAGGTGCCAACCATGATGCGGCGTTTTACTTCATCGCCAAAACCTTCGCTGCGGCTGCGTTTGTACATGTCTTCGAGGTCTACCGGGTCTTCACATCGATAGCCATAGCGCACGCCGTCATAACGGGACAGATTGGCAGAAGCCTCCGCCGGCGCCACCACGTAGTATGCTGAGACCGAGAGGTGGTTGTTAGGCAGGTCGATTTCTCTGAGTGTAGCCCCCAGCCTTTCGTACTCACTCAGGGCGTCACGTATACCTTGTTCTACGTCGGCGCTCAGACTTTCCGCAAAGTGCTGTTTGGGAATGCCAATCTTTAGCCCTTGCAGGGAGTCGCCAAGCGTCGCTGTGTAGTCTTCGGTGGTTCTGTCGATGCTGGTGGAGTCTTTCTCGTCCAGGCCAGCCATAACATTCAGCATAAGAGAGGCGTCTTCGGCGCTCTTGCAAAGTGGCCCGGCCTGATCGAGGCTGGAGGCGAAGGCAATCATGCCCCAGCGCGAGACTCGGCCATAGCTGGGTTTGAAGCCAGTAATGCCGCAGAATGCCGCCGGTTGGCGGATGGAGCCGCCGGTATCAGTGCCGGTAGCCATTGCACACAGGCCAGCGCTCACCGCTGCCGCGGAACCACCGGAAGAGCCACCGGGCACCCTGGCGGTGTCCCAGGGGTTTCTAACTGGGCCAAAGAAACTGGTTTCATTGGAGGAGCCCATCGCGAACTCATCCATATTGGTCTTGCCCAGGGTAACGGTACCGGCGGCATTGAAGCGTTCGACCACGGTGGCATCGTAAGGCGACACAAAGTTCTGCAACATGCGCGAGCCACAAGTGGTAGTCACACCCTGAGTACAGAAAATATCTTTGTGTGCCATCGGAATTCCCAATAGCGCACCGCTGTCGCCATTCGCTCTCGCGGCATCGGCCGCCTGCGCCTGCTTTAATGCAGCTTCGTCGCAGACGGTGATAAAGGCATTGAGCTCGGCGTTGTGCGTGGCGATCCGATCCAGAAATATCTGCGTCAGTTCGACGCTGGAGATATCACCAGAGCCAAGAGCGGCAGAGAGTTCGGCGACGGTTTTTTCAATCATTGGGAAGTTCCTGCTGTAAATCTATCCAAGAAATAATCTGTCCTGTTGGCTGAACTAAGCGAATGGTATGGGCAAAGGTGAGTGACAATTGCTTGTCCGCAAGCTCACTCAAGAACTTTGGGCACGAGATAGAGCCCATCCTCACTGCTCGGCGCGAGCGTCTGCAACTCGTCACGCTGATTTTTCTCCGTGATTTCATCTGCTCGCAGCCTTTGAACCGCGTCCAGGGGATGTGCCAGGGGCTCCACTGAGTCGGTATCCACGGATTGCATTTGATCGATTAAGCTCAGTATATCGGTGATTCGCGAGCTGACCTCGTCGGCTTCAGCATCACTTATGTGCAGGCGTGCGAGATGGGCAATTTTCTCTACTTCAGACTTGTCTAAAGCCATCAGGATTCTCCAGGAATTTCAGTGTCGCCGGTGAAACTGTGTGTGTGTGCAGTGGATCAAGTATTTAAGGACTGACCCTTGCTCTAACCCTTTGCCGTTGTTAGAGTGCGGGCTATCTGCCAGGAACGCGAGATTATACTGAGTTAGATCAATTTGGGTCAAACGCTGCGGGAGATTCCATTCAATATTACTAATCCATGACAACGCAAAAACAAATTATCGACTTAAGCTAAATCATTCGATGTAATGGCCGCCTTAATAACAAGGCTTGTAGGGATTGGAATCTAAAGGTACCTCTGAACAATGATTCAGAGACATTGAAGCAATGTTCAGAGGTTCCTACAATTTGAGGTACAGCAAAATTCATGTTTAAAAGAATACGGGGGATGTTCTCCAATGATTTGTCTATCGATTTAGGCACGGCGAACACACTCATTTACGTACGAGGAGAAGGCATTGTGCTTAACGAGCCTTCGGTGGTTGCGATACGCACCCATAATGGCCAAAAAACGGTAACCGCTGTCGGTACTGATGCCAAGCGTATGTTGGGCAGAACACCAGGCAACATTATCGCCATACGTCCGTTAAAGGACGGTGTAATCGCGGATTTTCAGGTTACTGAGAAGATGCTGCAGCACTTTATTAACAAGGTGCACGAAAACAGCTTTTTTCCACCGAGTCCACGAGTACTGGTCTGTGTGCCCTGTAAATCCACCCAGGTGGAACGGCGCGCGATTCGGGAATCTGTCGCCAGCGCCGGTGCCCGCGACGTGCGCCTGATCGAAGAACCGATGGCGGCGGCGATCGGTGCCGGCCTGCCAGTGGAGCAGGCCAGTGGCTCCATGGTGGTCGATATCGGTGGTGGCACCACCGAAATCGCGATTATCTCCCTAAATGGCGTGGTTTATTCAGAATCTGTGCGGGTCGGGGGTGATCGCTTTGACGAAGCCATTACTACCCATGTGCGCCGTAATTACGGCAGCCTGATCGGTGAAGCTACTGCCGAGCGTATCAAGAAAGAGATCGGCTGCGCCTATGCTGCTGCTAATAATGAGCTTAGGGAAATCGATGTGCGCGGTCGTAACCTGGCAGAAGGTGTACCACGCAGCTTTACCCTCAACAGCGATGAAATACTTGAATTCCTGCAAGAGCCCCTGTCTGCCATTGTACAGGCGGTAAAAAGTGCGCTGGAGCAGTCGCCACCGGAACTGGCGTCAGATGTCGCCGAATCCGGACTGGTTTTGACCGGTGGCGGTGCCTTGCTCACCGGGATGGATAAATTGCTCTCTGAAGAAACCGGATTGCCCGTCATTGTCGCCGATGATCCCTTGTCCTGTGTCGCCCGTGGTGGCGGTAAGGCAATGGAGTTGATGGATGAGCAGAATATCGATCTGTTAACGCTGGAATAGGCCAAATCCCGGGTTAGCAGCCTGTCGACAAAAAACCGGGCACAGGTTCCCTATCGGCACGGCTATAGCTATAATTCAGGCCATTCGAGACTCCTTTAAGGAGGTTTTCCAGCTATCGACAAGACCCTGTTTACCAAAGGCGTTGCCCTCGAATACCGGGCGCTCGCCTTCATACTGCTGTCGGTCTGCGTCATGTTCGCAGATAGCCGATTTGGGTATCTGGAGAAGCTTCGCTTTGGTCTCGGCTATGCGACGGCCCCGGTTTACTGGGTCGCGGATATTCCCACCCGGGTGTCGTTCTGGATAGACGATGTCTTCGTATCCCGTACCGACCTGCTGCAAGAAAACGAGAGCCTGAGGGAGCAGTTACTGGTCTCTCAGCGGGGATTGCAGGCGATGGAGAGTCTCGTTAGCGAGAATAGCCGTCTGCTTGACCTGCGTGAATCCACTCGCAGCATCGGCGGCAAAGTCTTGCCTGCAGAGATTATCAATATTTCACCTGATCCGAATTCCAAGCGTGTGCTGATTAATAAAGGTGCTAACGAGGGCGTCATGGTCGGACAGGCCTTGCTGGACGTCAACGGCTTGATGGGCCAAGTTGACCAGGTCCTGCCTTTCACCAGTTGGGTCTTGCTGCTAACCGATGCTCATCACGTGACACCAGTAGAAGTAAATCGCAACGGTGAGAGGGCGCTGGCTCGTGGCAGTCGCGGCACGGCTCCGGAGTTGGATCTGGAGTTTGTAACTCAGACTCAGGACATGAAGGCTGGTGATCTGCTGGTGAGCTCAGGCATGGGACAGATCTACCCGAAAAATTACCCGGTGGCGGAGATAATCAGTGTCTTTGCGGACCCGGGTCAGGATTTCGCCGTGATCAAGGCGCGGCCGTTGGCACAGATTGCCAGCACCCGTCATGTCATGGTGGTGCTGGAGCGGGCTACTGTGATAGATCAGGACCCCGCAGCGGAGGGAGCGGAAAAGCCTGCAGCAGATGCAGCGTCCCCCGTGCCGGTGGCCCAGGGACAGGGACTTCGACTCGCACCAGCAGAGGCTGACCAATAGGGTTTTTAATGCAACAACGCGCACACGCTATCTGGGTCATCTTCTTCACTTTCTTTATTGCCTACCTGTTGGCCATTGTGCCGTTTCCTGAGTGGGCGATGAATTTTCGGCCAGAGTGGGTGCCAATGGTGCTGATTTACTGGGTGATGGCGCTGCCTTATCGACTTGGCATCGGCAGCGCCTGGATGGTTGGTTTGCTGCTGGATATTCTGGAAGGGTCTGTATTAGGATTAAATGCGCTTGCACTGGTTATCATTGCCTATGTCACCTTGAGCTTGCATCAACGCATGCGAATGTTCACCAGTCTGCAACAAAGCGGTCTGGTATTCGCATTGGTGGGTTTGAATCTGATGCTGTGCCATTGGTTGCAGATTATTACCGACCAAACGGTAAACTCCGCCCTGCTGTTTCTGATGGCTGCCCTCACCAGCGCAGTACTCTGGCCATCCCTGTTTCAATTGTTGCGCCAGATACGACGAAGCTTTGACGTGCACTAAGCGGCGTGCCTAAATTTAGCACTCAAGCCCAGCCCCGAATTTTATTGGCATCAGCGTCTCCGCGCCGGCAGGAACTGCTGTCCCAGATTGGCATTTCTTTTGAGACGGCGAGCCAGAATATCGACGAGTCACAGCTGGCGGGAGAGTCTGCCAGCGCTTATGTGCGCCGCATGGCTACTGAAAAGGCGGAATCTGCGCTCAAAGGGGTATCCCCTCAGAGCAATTGGCTGGTAGTCGCTGCCGATACCATTGTAGTTTGCGATGAGGAAGTTTTTGGGCAACCGACTGGTCGTAGTAATGCTATGGACATGCTACTGCAATTGTCTGATCGTGAGCATAAGGTCTTGACCGCCGTTACGATCGCCTCGACCGCAAGACTTGAGTCCTGTGTGGCAGAGTCGGTGGTGAGCTTTCGCGAAATTAGCCCTGCAGAAGCGAGCGCCTATTGGCGCACTGGCGAGCCGGCGGGAAAAGCTGGAGGCTATGCTATTCAGGGCTATGCCGCGGTATTTGTAAAGAAGCTTAATGGTAGCTACAGCGCTGTGGTGGGATTGCCGCTGTATGAAACCATGTAGCTACTGAATAAATTTGCTGTTGCAGCGATCAGCACGGACCTGGCAGTCACAACGGAAGCCTGAATTGAGCGAAGAAATACTCATAAATGTCAGCCCCATAGAGACCAGGGTTGCACTCATCGGAAATGGCATGCTCGAGGAAATTTTTATCGAGCGTCACAACTGCCGCGGCCATGTCGGCGATATCTTCATCGGTAAAGTCGCGCGGGTAATGCCGGGAATGGAAGCCGCTTTCGTCGATGTGGGCCTGGAGCGGGCGGGGTTCTTACATGCCGCCGATATTTCACCGATCGGCAGCGATGGTTTCGAGGTGCGTGATGAGGCACATAAATCGATTCAGGAGCTACTACGCGAAGGCCAGAGACTCATCGTCCAGGTCGCGAAAGATGCCATCAGCACCAAGGGTGCGCGTCTGAGCACACATCTTACCCTGCCTGCACGCAATCTGGTCTACCTGCCACGCAGCCAGCACATGGGTATTTCTCAGCGCCTCGAACAGGAGGACGAACGGGAAAGGCTGCTCGCACTGCTAGCCGAGTGCTTGCAGCAACAAGGCTGGGATCAGCAAGGCGGATTCATTATTCGCACTGCAGCCGCGGCGGCGACGGCGGATGATTTTATTGAAGATATTCGCTTCCTGAGGCGACTCTGGTCCAAGGTCGAAAAGCGTATGGCAAACAACAGCGAGATTATGCCAGTGTATCGGGAAGCCCCGCTTTATATGCGCACAATCCGTGACCTGATGACACCGAAAGTCGAAAAAATCCGCATCGATGATGCTGATTCCTGCCAGCAGATCGAACATTTTCTTGATGAGCACCTGCCGAATCTGGCTACCAGCGTCGAGTTCTACAACGGCGACAGCCCCCTATTCGAATTCTGTGGTATCGAAAGCGGAATTAACAAAGCCCTGAGTCGACAGGTGAAACTCAAATCGGGGGGCGACCTGATTATCGATCAAACTGAAGCGATGACGACTATCGATGTGAATACCGGTGGTTATTTAGGCAGTCGAAATCATGCTGAAACTGTGCTTAAGACCAATCTTGAAGCGGCAACGGCGATCGCGCGGCAATTGCGGCTGAGAAATCTCGGTGGGATTATTATCCTCGACTTTATCGATATGCTCGATGATGAACATAAACGCCAGGTGCATCGAACCCTGGCCAAGGCGCTGGAGAAAGATCGCGCCCGCACTGTGATTACCGAAATATCACAGCTGGGTTTGATTGAGATGACGCGCAAGCGCACCAGAGAAAGTCTTGGCCAATTTCTCAATAGTCCTTGTGAGGCTTGCGAAGGTCGTGGTTTTCAAAAATCGGTGGAAACTGTTTGCTATGAAATTTTCCGTGAAATTATGCGCATCGCCAGCACCGCAGAAAATGATATGTTGCTGATAGTTGCGACTCAACCGGTGGTAGACAGGCTACTTGAAGAGGAGTCCGCTAGCCTCGCCACGTTGCTGGAATTAGTGGGGAAGACAGTCAAATACGAAGTCGAACCCATGTATACTCAAGAGCAATTTGATGTGGTTCTGCATTAGCTGACGAACCATTGGCAACGGGGTGCAGACGGATCTTCAGCTCTGGTTCAGCCTGCCTGCGTTATACCCTGTAGTCTGTGTTTAAGCATGGCAATTCTCAAGCAGCGAGACACCTAAACTAATACACCAGTATGCTAATTACCATTCTTAAGAAGCTTCGACAACAAATTGTGCTGCTGCTGGCAGTATCTCTGGTGTTGTTAGCGGCCTATGTAAGTATCGGCAGGCAGTTCATGCCGGCGGTGGCCGGCTACACGGAATTTTTCGAAGAGCAGTTCTTACTCCGGGTCGGTGTGCCGGTTACCGTCGAGTCACTAAGCGGTGGCTTTCAGGGTTTCAATCCCATCATTGGTGCAAACGGACTTAGCCTGATGATAGATGATAATCAGGATACTGCAGACAGTTCCGGGCAGGCACTGCGGCTGGGAAGTGCCACGGTGGTTCTGGATGTGCCCAGAAGTATTTGGCAGCGGCAGTTGGTGATAGAAAATATAGTTATCGATAATGTAGCGATCAATATCGTTCAGAATGAGGCCGGCGAGTGGAGCTTGCAAGGCCTTAATTTTGAAGGCGGTGGCAATGCAGATCTAAATGATGCTTTTCAGTTGATTCAACGCTTTGCAAGGCTGAGCCTGACTAATGTCTCGATTCACACGCAATCCCGAGATGGCGATGAATTCAGTCTAAGCAATGGTTCAGCGACAATTCGTAATCTCGGGCTGACTCACCAAATACACATCAATGCGAATCCCGATAACGGCGTGCAACAGATCGCGATTTCACTGGAAATTGAAGGCAATGAAATCGACACAGCCAGCGGCCGGCTGCATGTCGATATACCCGAGTCAAATTACTCCAGCCTCTTTAGTGGTGTGGAAATAGCGAATATTTCTGTGCAGCAAGTTACTGGTGGTGGCGATTTGTGGCTGGCGCTGGAAAATGGACAACTGAGTGGGGCGGTCGCGGAAGTAAAGATGCCTAGTATCACATTAATTGCCGCTGGCGCCGAGCCATTTACTCTAAATCGCTTAGCTGGAAAATCTGTTCTGGAAAAAAATGAACAGTCGGAAACCTGGCGTCTTGCGCTGGCTGATATGTCTGTGTCCTGGCAAGAACTGAATTGGGCTCCCTTTAATATGTATCTGGAATTTGAGCCTGGAGAGAGTCTGCTGGCTCGCGCTGATACTATTGATCTGTCCCTGCTCGCGCGCGTTGCAGTAGATAGCGGAATATTAAGTGCAGAGTTGCAAACGCAGTTAGAGGACTACTCGCCACGGGGTAGTCTGGAGAATTTTGATCTGTACTTGCCGCTGTCGGCCAGCAGTGATGGACCGCTTAGCCTGCAAACCAATGTCGTCAACATCGATGTTGCCTCGGTGGGTGGGGTTCCGACTATGTGGGGTATTAACGGTTATGTCGAAGCCAGCTACGACCCAGTTAATCGGCTTGCCACGGGATTTGCCGATCTCGAGTCCGAAAGCTTCAGTATTAATATACCCAGTTTGTTTACCCGCACCTGGGACTACAATTATGTCAATGGTCGCATCGGTTTCCATGTCGACCTCAGCAATGGTACCGATGTAAAAATTGTAAGTGGCGCCCTGGTTGCTAACTCCGATGCGGTTGATGGCCGTGCCGTGTTCACTTCAACACTGCATCAACCTCTCGAAGGCGAAACCAGTGCGGATTTCGAACTTTTGGTTGGCGCCAGCAGAGTGGACGCCACACAGAAATCCCTGTATCTGCCCGACAGTCCGATGGTGGAGGAGGGCTTGCGCAATACTATGCAGTGGTTGGACCGAGCCATACTCGATGGTGAGCTTTACGACAGTGGCGTCGTTTACAGAGGTTCGACGGTAGTGGGGGCGGCAGCGGTTACCAAAACCTTTCAGAGTTTCTTCCTGTTGGCGGATGGTGAGTTGGAATTCAGCGATGAATGGCCGCAATTGCAGGGCATAGATGCGTTGATATTGACTGACGACAGCAACATCGATGTGGAAGTGAATAGCGGTCAGAGCATGGGCATGGAAATGAGCCAGGTAACTGCCGCTGTGCGCCCCGACGCTGACCAGCGCAGCTGGCTAAGCATCAACGGGCAAGCCCGGGGTAGCACCGCTGCGGGATTGGCCTACCTCCAGGTTGCGCCTGTAAATCAACAGTTCAGAGACAGCCTCGCTAACTGGGAAGCGCAGGGTGAATTTTCTGCCGGCATTAATGTGCGGCGGCCGTTCAATCAACCGGGCACCAGCACCGATGTCAGGCTTGAGATAGAGTTGACTGACAACCAGCTCAGTATCCCGGACTATGCGCTCGATCTCAGCGCGGTATCTGGACTGGTCATTTTCGATACGAGCAGTGGCCTGGAGCCAAGTGAGCTTACTGCCGAGCTGTTCGATCGGCCAGTGCAGCTTGCACTTTCATCACAATTCTCTAATGCTGAATTGGAAGTTATAAACGTGGAAGCGGCAGGTTCGGTGGATCCCGCGCGCTTAATTGAGTGGCCCCTGCACAGCAGTTTTGCCCGAGATTTGCTGCGCCGTATGGACGGTGAGATGAATTATGTCGCCAGCATAGCGTTACCACAGGGAGTGGCGGCGGGCAATAGTACACTGCTTCTAGAGTCTGATTTGCGCGGCGCCCGGCTCTCCCTGCCCCAACCTTTGTCTAAATCCGCTGACAGCGTAATGCCTCTGCGACTCAATATTAGCTTCGGTGAAATTGAGCAGGACATCGAGGGCTATATGGGCAGTGATCTGAATTTTAATCTCAAGGTTGCGAATGGTTTTATGCGCAGTGGCGTCGTCTACGCCGGCACCGGCACGCCGGACGGTAATCTGCAGAGCCTGTTGAACAGTAGGACCGAGGGTGTGGCAATCCTCGGTGCAGTGAAACGCCTGGAGCTGTCAGAGTGGACCGATTTCCTGGGTGGGCTGACGACCGCCAGCAATCCGGCGCAGGGCGTAGAGGAGGCCATAGCCTTCGTCGACATCAGAACCGATGTGTTTGAGCTCTATGGTGAGGAGTTGCCTGCTATGGATATACGCATCGAGCCAGCTCCAGATCGACCGTTTTGGGAGGTGGGTTTGACGAGTGAGGCAATGTTAGGGCAGGTAAATATTCCATTCGATAGCAGTGATTATACCGAATTGAAGCTGGAGCACTTGCGACTGCCCAGAGAAGAGGAAGAGATACTGCCGGCACTTGAAGCGGAATCGCTGGAATCTGACGTAGCGGAAACCCAAGTGGCGGAAATTGCCGCAGCGGAGCTTATCGATGTGATGGCGGATATTGATCCCCGGGAACTGCCGCCGATGCGTTTCGATATCGCCGACTTCAGCATTGGTTCGCGACCCTTTGGTAGCTGGAAATTCCAGTTGGACCCTACCTCAGAAGGCGCGGATATCAGTGATCTGCGGTTCGATTTCAGAGGCTTGCGACTGGGTCTGGATGCTGTCGAAGCAGATGTTCAGCCCCCGCAAGCAGACTCCGAAGTAGCACAGGAAGACGACACAGTCGTCAACGTAGCAGCGACAGCGCCCCGGTTCCGCTGGCTGTATGATGGACGGGAACACCACAGTATGCTGGACGGTGTGTTATATGCCGACGACATTGGGCAGGTGCTCACTGCCAATGGTTATACCGCCAGCCTGGAAAGTAGCAGCGCAGTATTCGACGTCAGCCTCGACTGGCCCGGTTCGCCGGCATTTTTTGCCGCCGATGGCTTGAGCGGCAACATGACGCTGGAAATAGGATACGGCCGATTTTTGCAGGGCTCTGGTGCTACTGGCGCACTTAAACTCATTAGTATCATTAATTTTAATGCGATAATGCGGCGCCTGCGCCTGAGTAATGACCTGACGCAAAGTGGTCTGGCCTTTGATGAAATTAATGGTGAAATGCTGCTCGAAGATGGCGTGGTCACAATCCAGGATCGTCTGGTGATTTCCGGCCCTTCGAGTCTGTATCAGATTACCGGTAAGCTGGATCTGGCCGCTGAATCAATTGACGGCGAGATGTATCTGACTCTGCCAGTGAGTGACAATATCCCCTGGATTGGATTGTTGACTGCCAATCTGCCGTTGGCTGTCGGTGCCTATCTGTTTGATCGAATATTTGGCAGCAGCGGCATCGACAGCTTGACCAGTGCCGTCTATACGCTGCAGGGCCCCTGGGAAGACCTGGAACCGCAGTTCAAGCAGGCTTTTGGCTCTCCCGGGGACGCTCAAGAAGACGCTGCAGCGGTGCAATAGGGATCTGCACAGCAGCAAATGCTTTCCGTCCCAGCCCACTCATCCCAGCAAAAAAACCCGGCACTTACTTGCTTACAAACGATTTGGAGCCACCGGGTGCTTTAAAACCCCATGTTCTTCATTTATGATGCGGCGTCGTTGCATTCGCATTCGCCTCGATGAAATCGAGACCTGTTGTCATAAAGAGGCATTGGTATTAACAAAATTGGTATTAACAAGAGTCTGGTAAGTAATCTGCTTGCTGCAGCACTGGTGATAGTGGGACTCAATATTCCCGAGCCCTATCAATTGTACGTGTTAAACACGGGCCTATTCGCGCTTTCTGGTGGTATCACTAACTGGCTGGCAGTGCACATGCTGTTCGAGCGGGTGCCGGGGTTCTACGGGTCCGGGGTGATTCCCCTGCGGTTCGAAGAATTCAAGTTGGGTATCAGAAACCTCATTATGGGGCAGTTTTTCAAACAGGCGGATCTGGAGGCGTTCTTTCACGGTAGCGGAGATACTTCGGAAAATCTGGCGCATCAGCTTAAACAGGCAATAGATGATCTCGATCTGGAGCAAGCCTTCGAATCACTCCTGGATATAATCATGGCCTCATCTTTTAGTGGAATGCTGGGTATGTTGGGTGGGCGCGACGCACTGCAGCCCCTGAGGACGCCTTTTACCGATAAAATGCGAGATTTTTTTGAAGAGCAGTTTTCTTCTTCCGGGTTTGAGGAGCAGATTCAGTCGGCGTTGAAATCCGCACTGAATGAAGACGCGATTCGTAACAAGCTCGAAGCTATGATCGATCAGCGCCTGCAGCAAATGACACCGCTGATGGTAAAGGACATTGTTCAGGATATGATCAGAAAACACCTGGGCTGGCTGGTGGTGTGGGGTTGTGTCCTCGGTGGCGCTATCGGCCTGCTTGTTACCATCGTAACGGGTTTATAGTCGATGTAGTTTAGCCACAAAGCTCGTGAGCAATTCCCAAAAGATCAAAATTATTGGAAATATTCTTAATTTTCATTGATTGTTACTTAACTACCCTGTTGCCAGCGCTTTAATTGAATTCCCATTCTATTTTTTTGTGAAGCTGCAATAATTCCCGGACTATTTAGGATTGGTTTTCTCTGATGGGCTAAAAGTGTGAGCGATATCACGAATTTTTCCATTATTTTTGTCGTTAGACTTGTCCTGAATCAATGTAATAGCGCTTCGCTAAAAATAGTCAAAAATATTTCTAATTCAGTGATGTAAATAATATTTCGCTGTAATATAATAGCGCGCCTTCAAAATTGGCGCTCAAGAATTCACTGCAAGGCAGCAAATTTTTGATTCTAACGCAACCATTAACTGTACTGAGTAAATTGATATGGCACGACCAGTTGAATTTGATGAAAACAAAGTTTTAACCAATGCAATGGAGCAATTCTGGAAAGAAGGATACGAAGCAAGCTCGGTCCAAACACTCCTAGACTGCACAGGAATTAACAGAGGAACTCTCTACAATTCCTTTGGTGATAAAAGCACATTCTTCAAATCTTGCGTCGATCAATACAACAAGATCGTTGACAAGCAAATAGCTGCATCACTCAAAAATGGGAAATTAGCTGGATGGGATGCCATCGATGCCTATTTTGATGAAGCGGTCCTGAAACTATCCAACAAGCATCGGGCCATGGGCTGCATTTTGGTGAATTCGCTGTGCGAGAGCATCAATTACGACAAGGATATGAAAAAAGTCGTACGTGCGTCTCTGGCAACTATACGCAAGGCACTGCTCGCCAAACTGAAAGAAGCGCACAAGAAAGGCAAGGTCAAGAAGGGCATCAGCGCTGAATTTGCGGCCGACGTTCTGATGAATACATTGCATGGCGTCCGCGTTAATGCTCGCGATGGCAAGAATGCCAAGCAGTTAAGGGATCTGATTAAATTCAATGTAGCGTCATTGAAGAAGTAAAGCCCATAAAATACAATGGCTTAGACAAGTTCTGAAAAGGAGGCTATAGCCTCCTTTTCAGCGATTTGAAACAGATCTTTACTACGCTTTTGCATCTTCGAGAATGATTGCTATACTCTCGTCTGTTTTGGACCTTCTCGCCTGAATGTTATGGCGATTCGGCGGTGTTCACCCAGACCACGAATTAATGCACGAATTAACGGTAGTGGCAGAATTAGCAGGTAATAACAATGAAGAAAATTGCAGGTAGAAGGAAGACTGACGAAGGTGGTATCGACCTCACGCCGATGTTGGATGTGGTGTTTATCTTGTTGATCTTCTTTGTCGTCACGGCGACATTCCTTTCCGAAACCTCGATCAGCGCTGCCAGTAGCGACAACAACAGTGATCAACAGCCACCGGATGATGCTAAGAAGAACATCCTGTTTGAAATCGAAGCGAATAACGAGATTATCCTGAACGGTAATCCACGGCCTATTATCGCGACCCAGGTTAGATCCAATATTGACCAATTGAAGGCGGAAAACCCTGCCGCTTCTGTCATTATTCAGCCTAATGATGACTCTGACGTGAGTACCCTGGTGATGATAATGGATGCGGCGCGGCAAGCGGGAATGACAAATATTTCTATCGTGGAACCCCGATAACTAACAAGACACCAGATAATGGGGAACTAACTCAACGCACTGTCAATTGACGGTGCGTTTTCCGTTGCGGCATCCGCAAATACAGCATGCGATTAGCCCTTATTATCCGGAAATTTGAGCAAACAGGCCTTATTGTTCTGTAGTGCCCCCAGATATTGATACACTCACCGCCTTATGAAAAATCGTTGGGAAGAAGCAGAAGCCGGTAGCCACGAGGCTGACGAGCATACCGGATTGCGAGTCTACAGCTCTCAATTGCTGGGTGCTGATGCGGATCTGGTGTTGCATGGTGGTGGTAACACCTCCGTGAAGGGGACACTTCTCAATGCCTTCGGTGCGAGCGAGCGGGTGCTGTTTGTCAAGGGCTCTGGCTGGGATCTGCGCACTATCGAGGCCGCCGGATTTCCACCCGTAAAACTGGATTACCTGTTAAGACTGGGTGAGCTTGAGGCCTTGTCTGACAGCGAAATGATGCGCCAGCTGCGCCTGGCTCTGCTGGATCCCACCGCGCCAACCCCCTCGGTGGAGGCCATCTTGCACGCCCTGATCCCGCACAAGTATGTGGATCACAGTCATGCTGACGCGGTGGTCGCTATCAGCAACACCCCGGATGGTGAGCATATCCTGCAGGAAATCTACGGCTCTGAAGTCTTGATTTTGCCCTACGTGATGCCCGGTTTTATGCTGGCGCGGCAGGTGCGGGATGCTACCAACGCAGTGAACTGGGAAGAAATCCGCGGCATTGTGCTGCTGCACCACGGTATTTTTACCTTTAATGAAGATCCCAGAGCCAGCTATGACGCCATGATCGAATTGGTGGCTAAGGCCGAGGACTATCTGGCAGCAGCAGTTACACCGCAAAGCATTGCCCACGGGGACTACCAGGCAACTGCTACCGACTGTCTGCAACTCACCGAACTGCGTCATGCTGCAGCCAACGTATTCGGTGCGCCGATGTTGCTGAGGCTGGACAGCTCGACACCAGCTGTTGGCTTTGCCAGTCGCTCGAACTGTGATGATCTTGTCACCCGTGGGCCGCTGACACCGGATCACAGCATACACACAAAGGCTTTTGCCGCTGTTTTCGAAGATGATCCCTGTGCCGGCTTGCAACAATTTGCAGATTCCTACCAGGCTTATTTCGACACCCATGCCGCAGCGAGTCACCAGCGCCTCGACCTGATGCCACGGTTTGCGGTCTGGCGCAGCAAGGGTCTGGTTTTGCTGGCGGCGAACTACCAGCGCCTGCAGATTGTGCAGGACATCAGTCAACACACGATCAAGGCCATTCAGTGGGGCGAGGAGCTCGGTGGCTGGCAGGCTTTGCCGAGTCAGGACCTGTTCGATGTGGAATACTGGGAGTTAGAGCAAGCCAAGCTGAAGTCAGCGGCCAGTCGTCCGGAATTCGAGGGCAAGGTCGCGCTTGTGACTGGTGCCGCGTCTGGTATTGGCAAGGCCTGTGTGGCTGAGTTTGTCGCCAGGGGAGCCGTGGTGCTGGCATTGGATATCGCTGACGGTTTCGAAAGCGAATTTACCAGCCCGGCGGTGCTGTGTGTGAACTGTGACGTCACCCAGGCTGGCGCCATTGAGTCGGCATTGCAGCACGCCATACTGCGGTTCGGCGGTATCGACATGCTGGTCAGCAATGCGGGCAATTTTCCCCAGAGCCAGCGCCTGCAAGACATGGACGACGATGTCTGGGAAAAATCCATGGCGCTGAACCTTGGCTCTCATATGAAAGTAATCCGCGCCTGTCTGCCCTATTTGCAGCATGGACTGGAGCCGTCGATAGTCATTGTTGCGTCCAAGAATGTACCGGCACCGGGACCGGGAGCGGCCGCCTATTCGGCGGCCAAGGCAGGACTAACCCAATTGGCCAGGGTAGCTGCGCTGGAACTGGGAGAGGCGGGTATTCGCGTCAATGTGCTGCATCCCAACGCCGTTTACGACACTGCTATCTGGACCGACGAGGTCCTGAGCGCGCGGGCGGCGCATTATAATTTGAGCGTGGCAGAGTACAAGACTTCTAATCTGCTCAAAACTGAAGTCAAGGCCGCCGATGTGGCGAGAGCAGTGGCTCTGTTCGCGGGTAGCAGCCTGGCCAAGACCACTGGTGCGCAAGTCGCTGTCGATGGTGGCAATGAGCGGGTGATCTAAGCGCAATGATTATCGATGGTCAACACTATCAGAGTATCTGCTATGACGAAGCTAAGGACGAGGTCCATATCATCGATCAGACCCGCCTTCCCCATCGCTTCGAGACTCTGACATTAAATTCGCTGGATCAGGTCTGCCATGCCATTGCGGCGATGCAACTGCGTGGTGCGCCACTGATAGGGGTCGCCGCCGCCTATGGTATGTATCTCGCGCTCAAGACTGATCCCACGCAGCAGGCTCAGGCCCACGCCAGATTGTTGGCTACCCGTCCTACAGCAGTAAATTTGCAGTGGGCCTTGAGTCGCGTCACTGCGGCCCTGCAAGGTATTAGCAGCGAGCAGAAAGCTGCCGCGGCGCTACAGCTGGCGCGGCAAATGGAAGCGGAAGATATTGCGACCTGCGCCGCCATCGGTGCAGCCGGGGTCAGTGTCTTGCGAGACTTGTGGCAAGCCAAGGCAAACCAGGATCTGCCATTGAATGTGCTCACCCATTGCAACGCCGGTGCTCTGGCTACGGTGGATTGGGGCACGGCGCTGGCGGTGGTTTACAAGGCGGCCGCGGCTGGAATTCCCTTACATGTGTGGGTCGATGAAACCAGACCCCGAAATCAGGGAGCAGCGTTGACCTGTTGGGAGTTGGGCCAGCAAGGCATCGCCTACACCTTGATTGTCGACAACGCCGGCGGTCATCTAATGCAGCAGGGACAGGTTGATGTCTGTATTGTCGGCAGCGACCGTACCGCCAGCAATGGCGATGTCTGCAACAAGATAGGTACCTATCTGAAAGCGCTGGCCGCCAACGACAACAATATCCCTTTTTATGTCGCGCTGCCCGTTTCCACCATAGACTTTGCCATCGTCGATGGCCTTAGCCAGATACCGATTGAAGAGCGGGAGGCGCAAGAGGTGTCTCATCTGCAGGGCATTGATGCCACTGGTGAGCTGAGGTCGGTGCGCATTGCACCGGAGGATGCGGCGCTAAGCAATTACGGCTTCGATGTGACGCCGGCGCGGCTGGTTACCGGATTGATTACCGAGCAGGGTGTAGTAGCGGCGACTGCGGCAGGAATCGCCAGCCTGAAACCGGCGCATCAGGGCAGCTCTGAATAACGCGGCGTAGCTCTCAGCGGGGCCCTAGCCTGGCGGCCACTGCATCCTGCGGCCACCGAGAATGTGCAGATGCAGGTGGGATACAGTCTGACCGCCGTCGCTACCGGTGTTTATCACGTAGCGAAAACCGTTCTCAGACAGGCCCTGATCTGCTGCGATCTGATTTGCCGCCAGCAGCAGTTTTCCCATCAATGCCTGATCCTCAGGCTCGGCCTGGGTGACATCACTCAGGTGTTTTTTTGGAATAATCAAGATATGTTGAGGGGCAGCGGCATTGATATCGTGGAAGGCGTACACATCCTCGTCAGAATAAACCTTGTTCGAGGGTATTTCCCCTGCGATAATTTTGCAAAACAGACAATCGTCTGACATGGTTCACTCCCTTGCTGTGCTCGATGCGGCGATGTTTGAGGAATTGCTTGGGGCAATAATAATGCGGCTCGCCGGTCATTCTAACGCAGTGGTGAAAATTTGAGTATTTCTGTGATGCGCCTAAAGGTCATATTGCTGGGCTGCCTGCTGAGCCTGCCTGTCTTTTTTCAGGGAAACAGTGCCCAGGGCAATGCAGCAGCGGCAGCAGTGTCGCCGACAATACCGGTGTATGGCATAAAAGTTGTCAACCAGTATCCCCACGATATCGGTTTTTTTACCCAGGGGCTGTTCTATCACGACGGCTATCTTTATGAGGGCACGGGCAAGCGTGGACTGTCGACTCTGAGCAAACGCAGCCTGGAGCGCAGCGAAGTGGTTATGTCCCACAAGCTAAGCAATAGCTATTTTGGCGAAGGTATCGAGCTGGTGGAAGACAGGATTTACCAGCTGACCTGGCAATCTCACATGGTCTTCGTTTACAACCGTGATAACTTTGAGCCGCTCACTACTCACTACAATGCCACCGAGGGTTGGGGCCTGGCCTACGATGGTGCCCATTTAATCCTCAGCGATGGCTCGGCAACGATTCAGTTCATGGATCCGGAAAATTTCTCACCGCAGCGAAAAATCACCGTTACCCTCAATGGCAGCCCGGTGCCTAATATCAATGAGCTGGAATACATAGACGGTGAAATTTGGGCCAATGTCTGGCAAACCGATTTTATCCTGCGTATAGATCCCGAGACCGGGGTGACAAATTCCTACATCGATTTAAGCGGCTTGTCCGAATACACTCAACTGGGTAGCAACGAAGCGGTGCTCAACGGAATCGCCTGGGACGAGGACCAGCAACGACTGTTTGTCACCGGCAAACACTGGGCCCACCTGTTCGAAATCGAATTGAGTACGCCTTGACCCCAGTTCCCAATCAGTGTCCCTTATTCGATGTTGCCTTTTAGTCTCAAAACTACTCCTCTGGAAATCAAAGCGCTGATTCTTGTCGGGCTTTCTGTGCTATTGATTGCCTGTGAGACGGTGAGTTACTACACGCAGGCGGCACGCGGCCAGATGGCGATCGTCTTCGGCAGAGAAGATATTCAGCGCTTGTTGAGTAGTGAGAAGCTGCCGTCAGACCTGGCTGAAAAATTTACCGCCGTTCTCGCTATTCGAGACTTCGCTGAGCGAGAGTTACGCTTGCCCGTCGGCGATAACTACCGGACCTATGTGGATGTTGAAAGAGAACATGTGGTCTGGAATGTGTTCGCCGCGCCAGAATTTTCGACCGAAGCGGTTAACTGGTGTTATCCCATCGCGGGTTGCGTCGCCTATCGAGGGTATTTTTCTGAAGCAGCCGCTCTCAAATTCGCGACAGAGTCCGAACGGCAGGGCTTCGATGTCTACACTGGTGGCGTTGACGCCTATTCGACTCTGGGTTGGTTCGATGATTCCTTGCTCAGTACGGTGTTGAGCCGCCCCGATTACCAGTTGGCCTCACTCATTTTTCATGAACTGGCACATCAGGTCGTCTATGTCCCCGGTGATACGACTTTTAATGAAAGCTTTGCTACGGCGTTGGAAACAGAAGGTCTGCGGCGCTGGTTGTTGCAGCGCAACCAGGCCGACACCATTGCAATCGCCAGTATCAGTCGTGGCAAACAGCAGCAGTTCGTCGAGTTGGTCAGCGTCTATCGCGAGAAGTTTGACGCTCTCTACCAGCAAGAGTTGCAAGTCGAGGTGATGCGGGAACGCAAGCAGGCATTGCAACAACAGTTGCGTGTCGACTATGAAGCCAGCAAGGCGCAGTGGGACGGCAACGGGGGCTATGACAACTGGTTCTCAGACTCATTGAACAATGCCCAGCTGTCTACGGTGAGTTCCTACAACGATCTGGTGCCATTTTTTCAGCAGCTACTCACGCAAGTCGATGGCGATCTCGAGGCTTTCTATCAGCGAGTGGGGGAAATCGCGGCGCTGGATGCGGAACAGCGGGAGCAGATAACGCTGAAGTAGAGTCGTTGCCTGCATCTAGAATATAGATTCTATAACCGCCGGACTGTTAAGCGGATGCGCCCCCTCGGGAAGCTCTATCTGCGGTAGTCGGAACGAGCGCACTTGTTGAGCGGGTCGGCTGATTGCGTAGACAATTCTGTCTTCGGTAGATTTGTCGAAAGCGAAGGCCTGACCCTCGGCGTCGATCTCAATAGTCGCGATGTGCACGAGTTTCGGGCCCATTGTGGGTGCTGCCAATACGTACAGCTCCGGCCGGTCGTGACCGCTAAGATAGAGCAGCCCATCCGGGCCGATGGCGCCGCCTGATGCAGCCATAGGCTTCATGCGCTGGATCACGCTGGCCGGGATCATCCAGCCGCCCTGGCGGCGCCAGTTGCTGTCGTAGCGAGCGATGGCGGAGAAGCTGTGGTCTTTGCACTCCAGTCCGCCGGTTGCGTCGTAATGGGCGAAGCCGGCAATCCAGCCCGCGCCCAGTCTGTCAAACCAGGTTAGCGAGCCTTCCTCCATTATGCCCAGGCTGAATGACCTGGCGTGCTCCATGGTTTCTGTGTCAAAGATTTCGATGGAACTGGCCATGGGCAGTTCGGGGTAATTGGAGTTGGCGCACAGCAGTTCGGCGGCCTCCACGTAGCAGCTGTTGATGTGTCGAATCGGGCCGCCGCGCACACCTGCCCAGCGATCGACGAAGGCACCGCTGGTTTTCTCGTACTTGCCAATGTTGGAGTTTACGATGGCGTAAAAATAATCGGCGTCGGCGGCCGCCCCTTGCCCGGCTTCACTGGCGTCGTAGCTGGCGATCGCTTCGGCCTGCAATACAGTGACCTCAACTCCGTCGAATTTCGGAATTTCAAGTTGTTGAGCTAACACTGAAATAGCGCCTACGGATATTGCCGCAATGGAAATAGCCAAAAGTCGATTCATGCAGAACCTCCTGTCTCGTGAGCCTGTGCGAAGTCAAAATGAATCATAATTCAGAGCTTCCTTAAAGTATTGTTCATTCGCTCAAAAGTGATCAGTACTTGGGCTTGCGGTGTTCGATGGCGTGCATTACAAGATCTGCCAGGGTTAATCTCCTTGTTGCCAGTATTCAAAGGCACAAGCCTCCAGGTGCGATGAAGCAATCCATAACGTCGAGCATAACATGCACACACAGACCTATTCCAAGCACTCTGGTTTTAGGGTGGACAAGAGCCAGTACGTACAGCGTGATGGGGAATATTGTGTGCAGCGGATGAAAACCAATACTGCAACGCGTGGGGTCGTAAATTGGCTCAGCCAGCAGGTGATCCAGGTCGATGAGCAGGCTCGCCAGCAACACTGCGTAGGTCTTTAACCAGCGGTCATGATAGCAGCCGACGGCGATGCAAAAGGGAGTCAGAAAATGCAGGAAGATGTGGAAAATGCGGGTGCCTTTGGCTTGAGCCTGGGTGGTGAAGCTTAGCGGATGTGAAGGGTACTATTTTTACTGGTAATACGGAATGACGGGACCGATTCAGTCGAATGTTGTGCTTTACTGTGAGTACAATGCATAAACTACTCGCACACCATTTAACGACTACACCTTGGCCAGGAAGTATTAACCGATGCAACTTATTCTCCATAGAGACGCGCTTACTAAAGTCGCCTCGATATTCTGTTTTTTGCTACTCCTTGGCTGTGCGCCGACGCTCAGCTTTAACGCCGATTTAGCAGCAGCTATAGCCTGGTATACCGGTGCAGCTGGTCACGTTGATGACGAGCGTGCCAGGCAATTATTGGAGCGGGCGGCGGCGACTGATGACGCCCTTGCCACCATGTGGATAGCCCGGGTGTATTCCACCGGACGCATGGGCTTCATGGAGGACAAAGGCCTGGCCCGGCAAATTGCATCCGTCGTGATTGACGAGGTTGAGCGGCTTGCCAATGTTGATGATCCCGAGGCCGGTTTCCTGATGGGAACTGCCTTCGCCGAAGGCCTGGGTAAAACCGTCGACCCGGCCGCCGCGGCGCACTGGTATGAACGCGCGGCGGTGCTGGGCAATATGTTGGCACAACACAATATGGGCAATATTTATGCCGCCGGTACGGGAGTTCCTCAAAATGACGCACTCGCCGTTTCCTGGTGGCGACAGGCCGCCGAGCAGGGCGATGCGATACCGCAATTTCGTCTGGCGGGTATGCTCGAAGCAGGTCGGGGGACCGGTCTCGACATCGCGGCGGCGACACGCTGGTATGAGGAATCTGCGCGTCGTGGTTATGCCCGGGCGCAGGTGGCACTGGATTGACTACTGCAGCAGTAGCGTGTGGGCGGCAACCATTGCGTATCAGCTAGGCGCAAACGCCAGCATTGCTTATACTGCTCGCACTTCTCTAAATTTCAAACCGGAGCCAGTATGTTCTCTAAATCTCAAACCGTAGTGATAGTAGGCTTGCTGTCAGCAGGCCTTGGGGCTACCAGTCTGTCCTGGGGACAGGCAGAAGATGATGCTATTCATGAACTGCTTGGTCGACTGGGACTGGAAAGTTACAAGAATACAATAAAAGGGCTCACAGAGTTTGGGGACAGGCGCCAGGGCACCACCCGTAATCGTGATGCAGTGGACTGGATCGAGGCTCAATTGCAAGCCGTTGGGTGTGTCAATACTCAGCGTATCACTTATACCTTCGATCCCGAGCCGCGCCCACCCAGAGCACCTCGGGCGGCAATGGCTGAAGTTGATTTAACTACCGCCAGCGGTGGCGAGGTCGGTCGCAACGGCAGCGGGCCGGGAGGTTCGTCAATCTATGGCTACCGTATCGGCACCGGCGTCAATCGCGATCTGGCAGCGCAGCCTGATTTGCAAATTCGGCAGCGCAACGTAGAGGAACCGGTTAACGGCGAGCGGCAAGAGGTTTACTGCACCAAAATTGGCACTACCTACCCGGACGAGATGTACATCATCGGTGCGCACATGGATGGCCACGGTGTTAATCAGGCGGTAAATGATGACGGCTCGGGAACGGCACTGGTTATGGAATTAGCCCGGATCTTCAGTTCTCCTGATGTGGAAACAGAACGATCGATTCGTTTTGCGCTATGGAACAATGAGGAAACTGGTCTCAACGGCTCCGGAGCCTATGTCGAACAGCGTAAGCATTTGCAGGGAATTGAGAATCCGCCTGGCTCGGGTCGCTTTCCTGAACCACGCTGGCTGGGGATGATCCAGCATGACATGATGCTTTGGGATCACGGTGCACCACGCGCAGACGGTAGCGTGAGCAGTGAACAGCGACCTGAAGCTGATGTCAATATAGAATTCCAGTCGGCTTCGGAACTTGCGGACGCATCGATGCGACTGGCGTTCATATTCAAGGCGGCCGCCGATGCCTATAACACCGACTACCCTGCCACTGTCGGTCCCCATATGACCAACACCGATTCCACTCCGTTCATGAACGTGGTGCCATCAATCAGCCTGCGGGAAAATGAACGTGGCGCCCACACTGGCGCCGGCTGGAATCCAACCTGGCACACACCACTGGATGTCTGGTCGACTTTTTCCGATAAAGATTTCCGGCTCGGCCTCAATGCAGCGCAAACCACCTTGTCAGCTGTCGCACAACTGGTTGGGGCATCCATCACTAAATAGAAGCAGTGGGTCCTGGTATTGCAGCTTATTCAAAAAGGACCAACGGAAAGCTAAATGAACAGTTAGGTTAGCCAATATCGTGGAGTCTTGGGGGTTTTACCAGCCCGTACAAGGACGCTTGTTGTAAAGAAGGCGAGGACGGTAATTGAGAGGAGAGGTACTCAGGGTCAGATCTTGGGTGTAAACGCCGGAATTTGGTATTGTGAACATGCAAGACCTGGCTCCGATAAGTTGTTAAGTTGTGAGTGTCCCCAATGCATAACAAACTCTTAGGAGTAGGATCATGAGAAAACCCGCTTTATTGTTCTTTTGTGTAACTGCAATGCTATCTATCTCTGCCATGGTGTGGGCGC
The DNA here is from genome assembly GCA_963694865.1 of Gammaproteobacteria bacterium. Lineage (GTDB taxonomy): Bacteria > Pseudomonadota > Gammaproteobacteria > Pseudomonadales > Pseudohongiellaceae > UBA9145. Next base: position 23,473 of record CAVOFA010000014.1, read on the forward strand.
AACCAGCGGATTATCCCATCATCGTGATTCCGACAGGAACTGACAACCCGGAGTTTCCTGTGGGCTATCAGACGCCATTTGACCAGGTAGAGATCATGGTGACAGAAAAGTTGTCGCCGAACCTCTATACGCTTCATGGTTCACAGGGCATCGATCGCTCACACCCAGACGCGTCCGGCGGTAGAGCGTTGGCGCTGTTTGGACCTGATGGAGTGCTGTTGGTTGACTCACAAAACCGACAGGTGGGAGATAAAACACTGGCGGCAATCCGCTCGTTTACCGATGCCCCTATCAAGGTACTGGTCAACTCGCATATTCACAGTGATCATACCGGCGCCAATGCCTTATTCGGACGCGAGGGGGCCTTAATCTTTGCGCAGGAAAATCTGCGTCTCGACATGATCAATCCCCTACGTCCCAACGGGCAACCGGCCCGACCGGTCGATCCGGCGGCGGTGCCGGTGGTAACCTATGAATACGACCCCGCCAAGCCTGGCGCGCCTGCCGTTACTCTGAATATGAACGGTGAAACAATCGATTTCATCCCCATGATGCCCTCGCATACTGCCGGAGACACCGTCATTCGCTTCCGCAACGCCAACGTACTCTACATCGAGGATTTCTACCGAAACTTCGGCTTTCCCTTCGCCGCTCAGACAAGTGGCGGTTCGATCAACGGCATGATCGAGGCAATTGATCTCATACGGACGATAGCCGGACCAGACACCTGGTTAATTCCCGGTCATGGCACACTCATCCATGAGGATGAGCTGTTGCCCTACCGCGCTATGCTGGTTGATATCGTGGCAAAGGTGACGTCGCTGCGCAATGAGGGCAAGTCGCTGCAACAGGTGCTGGCCGCGAACCTGACCGCGCCATATGCTGGATCGACTCAGGGCGACACGCAGCAAAGCCAGGATCGTTTTATCACGGCCGTGTATGATGAGGTAGAGGACTTCCCGCCTGTGGTAAACGGCAGACGGGCTATGCCGACACATCCCTAGTGTCTAACATAGGTAGGAGAGACGGATAATGATTAAACAAGTAATTGTGACTCTTGGTTTGTGTTTAGGCCTGGTTTTTTCGAATACTTTGCTGGCGCAGGGTTCTGCACAGTCCTCGCTGCCTGAGGGTGCCGGCAAGATGCTGGTGGAAAATCTCTGCTCAAGTTGTCATAGCACAGCGACGATTACGCAGGGGGCAGGTTTTGGCTCGGCGCTCGAGTGGCGACAATTATTCTCCACCATGATCGAACTGCCCGATGCTCAGGCCAATACCATAGCGGCGTATCTGGCCGAGCATTACCCTGAAGACACTTCAAGGCGACCCAATCTTATTGCTGGTGATGTTCAGATCGAAATTATTGAATGGACGGTTCCGACTCTGGGGCAGCGTGTGCGCGACCCCATCGAGGCGCCGGATGGATCAATCTGGTGGACGGGGATGTGGGCGAGTCTTACCGGTAGGCTCGATCCCGAAACAGGAGTGATGGAGGAGTTCCGGCTGCCACCGAGTTCACGGCCCATACCATTGTTCCAGATGACAGCGGCAACATCTGGTATACGGGGAATAGCAACGCCACTATTGGCAAACTCGACCCGGAGACCGGCATTATTACGGAGTTCAAGACTGAGGCAAGAGATCCACACTCGGCGACATTTCATCCCAATGGGAATCTCTATTTCACCGCCCAGGGCGCAGGCATGCTGGGGCGGCTGAACCCGGAGACCGGGGAGTTAAAAGAAATAGCAACTGAACCTCGCCCCTACGGTATTCAGGTGGGGCCGGATGGCACGGTATGGGTTGCTTATAACGGCACTAACAAGATCGGCGCGCTCGATCCGGACTCCATGGTAGTGAAATACTACGACGTGCCCGATCGCCGCACTCGCGTCCGTCGTCTGGGCCTGGACAGTGCAGGCAAGGTCTGGTTTGTGAATTCCACCATGGGTAAGATCGGTCGCCTCGATCCGGCGACTGGTGATATAAAGCAGTGGGATTCTCCCAGTGGTGCCTCATCCCATCCCTATGCCCTCGCAGTTATAGATGATGTTATATGGTACAACGAATCCGGCATGCGTCCGGACGCCCTGGTGCGATTTAATCCCCGTACCGAAACCTTTCAGAGTTGGGCAATTCCATCCGGTGTAGGCATCGTGAGAAACGTCTGGCCCACTGCAGACGGTAATTTGCTCATACATCAGAGTAGTTCGAATCGAGTGGGGATGGTAAAAATAAATTAAAAGAAACTTTAGGGGACACTAATAGGTTAATAGCTTAAGGCTAGTGGTCAGAGCTCTATGCTTGTTAAGCCATTAACCTATTAGTGTCCCCTGTTTCAAGGAACAGGGAAATTGTTATGGGTGATCTATCTCGCAGAAAATTTTTGGCCGCACTTTCCGTGCTGGGACCAGCCTCCGTCGCTGGCAGTAGGCTCTTTGCTCAGGCTGGCAGTCCCAGCAATGCGTTGGACCCTTATCCTGCGCAGTGGCTACCCACTGGCATCAGGTCCCGTTTCGTTAACAATGTTAACGGCCTGCGCGTACACGTGTTGGAAGCAGGCTACGAAAGCGCCAATCGACCGGCTTTGCTGTTACTGCATGGATTTCCAGAACTGGCGTACAGCTGGAGAAAAGTGATGGTGCCGCTGGCACAGGCCGGCTATCACGTCATCGTGCCCGATCTTCGTGGTTACGGACGCACCACTGGCTGGAACGCAGATTACGACACCGACCTTACACCTTTTCGCATGCTCAACCGGGTGCGGGATGCGCTGGGACTGGTGTCGGCGTTTGGCTATAGATCTGTCGCTGCAGTGATAGGCCACGACTACGGGTCGCCGGTTGCGGCCTGGTGCGCGGTTACCCGGCCCGACGTTTTTCGATCGGTGGTGCTGATGAGTGCGCCTTTTGGTGGCACCGCAGCCCTGCCTTTCGATACGGCCGATGATCCTCCTGTGGCGACTGGCGAAATTGGACCAAGTATTTACGACGACCTGGCAGCACTGCCGCGGCCGCGCAAGCACTACCAGCGTTACTACAGGACTCGCGGCGCGAATGAGAATATGTGGCACGCCAGACAAGGCATTCATGACTTTATTCGTGGCTATTACCATTTCAAGAGCGCCGATTGGGAAGGCAACATACCCCATCGGCTTAGCGCCAGAACGGCGACAGAATGGGCGAAGATGCCCAATTACTACATCATGAACCTCGAGCAGGGCATGGCAGAAACCGTCGCAGCAGTCATGCCTTCGGCCGCTGCAATAGCAGCCAATAGCTGGCTCCCGGATCGGGAATTACAAGTCTATGCCGAAGAGTATGGGCGCACCAGCTTTCAGGGTGGCCTCAACAGCTACCGCATGGGTGGCACCAGTATCGGCGTAGAGGAAATGCAGATATACGCCGGTAGAACCATCGATCAGCCTTCGATGTTTATCAGCGGCGCCAGTGATTGGGGTACCTATCAAAGCCCCGGTGCCTTCGAGCGCATGCAGCAAAGAGCCTGTACCGATATGCGCTCAACACATCTTGTTGCCGGTGCCGGACATTGGGTACAGCAGGAACAGTCCGCAGCAACCGCCGCCCTAGTACTCGATTTTCTCGACACTATAGCTTAATTTGCTGTGACCAGGCCTATTATTTTCAAACAGCTTTTTGATCAAAGCTCCGCAACTTTTTCCTACCTGTTGGCCGATGCGGATTGCGGCGAGGCCATATTTATCGATACGGTCTACGAACAACACGAGCGTGACGTGTCGCTGATCCAGGAGTTGGAACTGAAGCTTTTGGCTTGCCTGGAAACCCACTGTCACGCCGACCACGTTACCGGCGCCTGGCTGCTAAAGCACACAACTGGCTGCCAACTTATGGCGTCGCAGCAGTCGAATATCGAAATGCTGGATCGTGCTCTGGCCGCAGGCAGCAAGGTGGAGTTTGGTGCGTATGCATTAACAGTTTTAGAGACGCCCGGGCACACCGATGGATGCATCAGCCTGGTACTCGAAGACCAATCGATGGTGTTTACGGGTGACAGTCTGCTGATTCGTGCCTGTGGGCGTACAGATTTTCAGCAGGGTTCGGCACAGAAACTGTTTCGCTCCATCAAGGATAAACTGTTTGCGTTGCCGGATGCATGCATCGTCTATCCTGCGCACGACTATTCCGGGCGTACCGCCAGCAGTATTGGTGAGGAGAAAAAGTTGAATCCTCGTATCGGTGGGCAAGCCAATGAAAATGACTTTGCCGGCTACATGGATAACATGCAATTACCTCATCCCAAGCAGTTGAAGTTTGCTGTACCTGCAAATATCAAGGCCGGTCGACCGGAAGATGATCAGTTGCCCAGGCAGCCAGACTGGGCTGCTGTGGTGATTACTTACAGTGGGGTGATGGAGGTGTCGCCGCAGTGGGTGGCGGCGCACATGAGTGATATTCATATTTTGGATGTGCGTACCGCGGTGGAGACGGCAGAAGAGAGTACACGAATTTCCGGCGCGCAGATGATTCCAATCGACGAATTGCGGGAGCGCATCGATGAAGTGCCGCGAGATGCTCCAGTCATGACGATATGTCGCTCTGGCAAGAGATCGGTATTGGCTTTCAATATCCTGCAGAAATCCGGTTGGGAGAAAGTCGCAAATATCAGCGGTGGCCTGTTGCGTTGGAATGAGGACGGCCTGCCAGTGTGGAAGACTCAATAGCAATCGATCATTTGGACTTCCCAGCTTTTGCTAGACACTTTCTAGCCTGGGAAAATAGTCTTCTTCAAATTGTGCCAGGAATTCACTGAATCGGCATGTTCAAACTACTGTATTTTTACTCTGACCCTAATTCTTAAACTATCAAAGCTTGCTTATAAGAATATTGTTTTCTTGCTGCCTCCGGCCTTTATTTAATGGCCTTGCCAAGATCAACAGCAATTGCGAATAGAAGGCAGCGGGCTCTTAAATTCCAGAAAATAGATTTACTTGTGATTGTTGAAATGTAAATTAAGTATTTAATCATCAATAAGATAGAAATTATTTCAAGATAAGTGCGGGGGCGCCTGCAGCGGTGTTGGAGACTCTGCCGACGACCCTGGCGTGGCTGCATCCGGCGGCTTTGAGCGCCTGTAGACAATCTTCTGCTACGGCTTCCGGCACACTGGCGATGAGACCACCAGCTGTCTGTGGATCAAACAAGAGCTCAAAAATAGGATCGCCTCTAAACGCCTCGTCGTTATAGATGCTTTTCTGTACCAGGCTATTATCATTGTGCAGCGAGCTGAAAATTTTTCTTTCCAATGTCTCCAGGGCACCATCGAGAACCGGCAAGTCACCAATACTGAGTTCCACTTCCACATTATTTGCAGTCATCATTTCCAGTAGATGACCCGCCAGGCCGAAGCCGGTGACATCCGTGCAAGCCGTTGCCTTGTGTTCGACGAAACAGCGTGCCGCCTGCCGATTTGACAGTAGCATCTGTTGCAGAGCGGCGTCCATCCATTGGTGCTGTGCTTGATAACGCATATCCGCGGCGAGTAAGGTACCGCTGCCCAGGGGCTTGGTCAGAATTACAATATCTCCGGTCTGCATGCCATCTTTACCCAACAAAGCGTCTGCTGCGGCGAAGCCATTAACACACAAGCCGAATTGCAGCTCCGAGGTCTCGGCGGAATGACCACCGACAAGAGCGCATTCATTTTCATGTAGGACTTCACTGCAACCGAGCATGAGCTGCTTCAGTTCGCGGCGTGCAATATTTTTCGAGGCAAAGGGCAAACCTACAATAGCCAGTGCCGAATGCGGGAGGCAACCCATGGCATAAATATCACTGAGACAATGGTTGGTGGCAATCTTTGCAAACAACCAGGGGTCATTAACAAAGGCCTTTAACTGATCGACGCTTTGTAGCAGCACGCGGCCAGCATCCAGTCTGATTACGGCGGCGTCTTCAACCTGGGAAGTCGGGTTTAGTATGTCGGCCTGATGGTGGTCGGGTAAGCCCTGTAACACGTCGGTTAACACATCCGCTGTGACTTTGGCGGCACAACCCGCGCAGCGCATGGCATGGTTTCTTAACAGTTCTTCTGTGTCTTTGTCGACCAGGCCGCTCGTCAGTTCCAGTGGCACCAGCATCTGTGGAAATTCGGAATACTTACGAATAAAGTCGGTGTCGATCTTGTTCTTGAGTGACCACAGCGCCCGCCCCTGAAGGAACAAGTTATGGCGTGAAGCGATCGCGCGCTTGTTGCCCATGTTAATCAAAGCCAGAGCATGACGCTGGGGTTTGAACACTTTTAATTTCTTGCCGGTGGCAAAGCGGATCAGATTTTCTGCCAGCGGCTTGCCCTGACGCACGGCGTAGACGCCGGACTTGGGCCTGGGCTCTCCCCTTATTGTCGCCGCATCGCCCGCTGCGAATACGAAATCATGACTGCTAGATTGCAGGAAGTTGTTGACTTCGATGAAGCCGTCCGCAGCGATAGCGAGACCAATTTCTCCGGGCCAGAGAGGAATGCTTGCCCCGGTGGCGAACACGATGCTGTCGGCGCTGATGGTCTCCTTGTTTTCACAAAGAATAGTATTGGCCCGAAATTCCGTTACCTTGTGATTGCTAAAAAATTCGATCCCTCTGCGTTGCAATTCCCCTCTCACATACTGGCGTACTTTTGAATTGTGTTGCTTTAAAACGATAGAATCGGCGCTAATTATTTTGATAATAAGCGGCGAAGACGCATAGGATTTGATACCCAGGTGTTGGTGAATGCGATGCTGTGCGGCGAATGCCAGCTCTACGCTGGCGGGTCCACTACCGACTATAGCCAGGCTGAATGTGGAGCCGTTAGCGCTGATGGTGGCGACGGCGCTATTAAAAATGTCCTGCCAACTCTGAAGAAATTGATCGATGGGCTTTACGCCGACGGCATGGAGGTCGGCACCTGGAATTTTTGCAGCATCGGGTTTCGAGCCGATGTTCAGGGACAGTATGTCGAACTCTATGTCGGGTCGGGAATCACAGTGTATTTTCCGTGCATCCAGATCAATATGTTCAATCTCAGCCTGAATTATCCGTGCTCCCGCAAATTGGGCAAGAGGGCGCAGATCGATGTGAATTTCATCATGCTCATACATTCCACTTATGTAGCCAGGTAGCGAGCCGGAATAAGGAGTAATGATGCCCCGGCTGATCAGGGTCACAGCAAGACCAGGCACTGGATTCATACCCAGACGCTTCAATACGCTCAGGTGACTATGGCCGCCGCCCAGCAATAGCAGATGTTTCACGACAGGAGTAACAGTAGCTGCTTTCATGACCGGCTTTGTCGATACCAGGAAATCTGAATTTCTTCACCCTGATCCGCATAGTCACCGGCGGCGCGACTCTTGCGAAATTCGCTCCAGCTTATGGCTGTGTAGTGACTAGGCTCGTCGGCTTTCAGTAGCGGGGTACAAACGGTTTCATAGGAAGGATTAAAGAAGTAAGGGGCGCTTACCCTGGCTTTCTTGCTGCTGGCGAGTACACGGTGTAGCGGTGCCTTGAATCGATCGTTGGACCAGACCTGTATCATGTCGCCGATGTTAATAATGAAGCTGTTGGCTACCGGCAACACGGTGTGCCAGGTGTCATCTTTTTTAACCTGCAGGCCTGGGACCTGGTCTTGTGCCAGAACCGCGAGAGCACCGGCATCGGTGTGGGGGTAAATGCCCAGCGCGTCTGCGTCGTCATGGTTTGCAACTGCGTTATCATTGCCGGTGGGATAATAATTGAAGCGCAGGAAGCTGGAATGGTTCTGAATGAAGAAAGGATCGAGGGCGGTGGCTGTTTCTCCCATGGCGACGCAGATGGCACGCAATAGTTTGAGGCTTAATTGTTCGCAGGCAAGCATCCACTTAATACTTGTCGGTCGCAGCTCCGGTAACTCCTGTGGCCAGGGCATGGGCAGTGCCGGCCGGGCAGCTGTCAGATGCTCGAGGTTGGCGTCGATGTCGTAAATTTCTTTTTGATCCAATTTGTTCTTGGTCAGCTCTTTGTCGTAGTAACCCCAGAAATTCTCTCCCGACCGTGACAGAGCGAGCTTGCTGGCGCTGGGCAGGGCAAAGAAGGCATTGATGGCAGCGAAAAATTGCTGCTGCAGCCGGGTGTCGATACCGTGTCCGCTGATCTGGAAAAAGCCCCAATCCTCGCAGGCATGCGTGAGTTGATCGATGATTGCAGGGGAATTCAGACCCGCGCTGATGTCGATGTTGGGGATATGCAGAGACATGTTTTGGCAATTAGTTAAGTGAGGGGGGATTTTAACCTTTCGTGGGGCCCGCACAAGCCCAAAACCACGCCCAATCGCCGATAATCGTCCGTTGCGAGAATCTGTATCAATGAAGTTGTATCTCTGCGCAGTTTCGCATTACTATCGGGGTAACAATGTTAGACCGTCTAAATTCTGACTAAGTCAGGCAATTACTTTTCAAAGGAGAAAAGCATGTCCCGTCATTCCCTGCTAAAGACAGCCCTTTCCCTACTTGCACCAATAGTGTTTGTTGGTTCAGCTCAAGCCCACTGGTCGCTGGACAACGAGGCTTCGACCTTCAGTTTTGTCACGGTGAAAGCGGAGCATATAGCCGAAGTACACACCTTTGATGTGCTATCCGGCACCATCGACGACGCGGGTCTGGTGGAAATAGACATCGAGCTGGCGAGTGTGAATACGCTGATCCCGATTCGTAATGAGCGCATGCAGGCGATGTTGTTTGAAACCAATCTGTTTCCAGCGGCCAGCGTTACTGGCACCGTGGATCTGGAGGCGATTACGGCAATGGCCCCGGGTGCCAGTGAAGTCATGGAAATCGAGATTGCCGTTACCTTGCACGGCGCGTCAATTGCACTCGATGCCCAGTTAATGGTGACTCGCCTGGAAGCGGGCGTGGTGGCTACTACCCTCAAACCGATTATCATTACCGCAGATTCTGTTGGCCTGGTCGCCGGCGTCGAAGCACTGCGAGAGGTGGCTGGACTGCCCAGTATCAGCCGTTCCGTTCCCGTCAGTTTTACTCTGGTATTTGATCAGGGGCACTAGGGAGTCAGAGCTTGCCTGGCTGACTACTTGTCTGGCTTTGAAACCCACGCTTGCAGTTAAGCATAATAGGCTCAGCTTGCTTGCTGGCTTGTCAGTCGAGTCTCAAAGCTGGGCTTGGGATGATCGGGGATCAATTGCGTGAGTAGCAAAGAGCCCAGGGCGATGGCGGCACCGGCCAGGAACACGGCACTGTGGTTCACGACCCAGAGCAGTCCCAGCAAGGCCGGCAGCACCACGGCGGCGATGTGGTTAATGGTAAAGCTGATGCTGGAAGTGGCAGCGATGTCTGCCGGGTCGGCAATTTTCTGAAAATAGGTTTTGATGGCGATCGCCATGGCGAAGAACAGATGATCCAGCAGGTACAGGGCAACGGCGACGGCAATGGTGTCGACGAAGGCGTAGCTGACGAAGATAATTACTAAACCGACATATTCCAGAGACAGGGCGCGTCGCTCGCCGATGTAGCCAATCAGGCGTCCGACCTTGGGCGCCAGCCAGAATGTTAGCGCGGCGTTTATGAGGGTGAGCAGGACGACATTTTCTACCGGAAAATCAAATTTCTCTACCAGTAGAAATCCAGCGAACACCACAAATATTTGCCGCCTCGCTCCCGCAAAAAACGTTAGCAGGTAATACAGCCAATATCGTTTGCGCAGAAACAATTCTTTCCTCTGGACTACGTTATCTTCGAAATGAGGTATGGATTTCCAGCAAAACAGTGCGATACCAATACTGATACAGCCAGCGATTACATAGATCAAAATATAGTTGGCCGCGTAGAACATCAGATAGATATACAGAGTACCCAGCACCGCCAGGTTGCAAAATGCTCTGACACTAAGTAACTGGCCGAGTACCCTGGGGGCTTCGGATGTGTCCAGCCACTGCAGGCTTAATGAATTATGCAGTGTTTCCAGGTAATGAAAGCCAACCGACATCACCACGGTGCTAAAGTACAGCCACAAGGCAGTGGGATAAAATGCCGTTATTGCCGTACCGATACCCAGCGTTAGCAAGGCCAGCAGGGCAAAGGTTTGCTGGCGGATGTAGATCATTATCAGAATAGCCGTAAAGGCCAGGAATCCTGGCACCTCGCGCAGGCTTTGCAGAATGCCGATCTCGGTGCCCGTGAAGTCGGATTGCTCCACCGCGAAATTGTTGAGTACCACCTGCCAAGTCGCAAAGGAGATAGTGTTACCTATGGCCAACAGGTAGAGCAGGGTTTTACGGTCTTGGAGTTTAAAGCTGGGCATTGAAATTTTTAAACGTTGGTAGTGCTTCGCTGCTGGGTATTTGTGCTTGCGAGCGAAGTGGCTCTGGATTGCAAGAGGCGGTGATTATATCATTCCTGCGCCATGTCTTCTCTTTCCATTTATGCCGGCCCCACGGCGCTGCAACAGATTCGTCGTAACGGCCTGCATGCGGATCAGTTCAAGGTGCTGGTGGGGGCGTCAGGCGGGCCAAAGTGGTTTGTGCTATACGGCCTGGATCGGTATCTGTTCGGCGAATTTTTTGCTGATCGTGAAGCAGAACTACTGACGTTGGGATCCTCCGCTGGTGCCTGGCGTCTGTGTTGCCTCGCTACCTCTGATCCTGTAGCTGCTATCGAGCGCCTGGCCATGCTCTACAGTCGAGAAAGCTATTCCGACAAGCCCACGGTCGCAGAGATAAGCAAAAAAGCCAGGGCCATGCTAGCCACCGTATTGGGCAGTGAGGGTGCGCAGCAGATTATTGAAAATCAATGCTTTCGCACCCACATCGTTACCGCTCGGGTTCGTGGCCTGGGAGCTTCGAGAGTCAGCGCCTTGCAAGCGCTTGCCTTAATGGCGAGTGCTGCGTCTAACGTGGTCAGTCGCAAATCCCTGTCATGGTTTTTTGAGCGCAACCTGTTTCCAAATATGGGTCACAGCTCTCCCTAGAGAGGTCTGACTGATTTGGCCACGGTTGCCCACAGTTTGACTATTGAAAACCTGGAAGACGTGATGATTGCCAGCGGGTCTATCCCCCTTGTGTTGGAAGGAGTGCGGGATATTAGCGGTGCTGGGCGCGGACTACACTGGGACGGTGGCATTACCGATTACCATTTCGATATGCCCTTTCACAGCGGTGATGGCCTGGTGCTGTATCCACATTTTTCGGCGGCCGTGATCCCCGGTTGGTTCGATAAGAAATTGCCCTGGCGGCGGGTAAACCTCGATCATTTTCATAATGTGGTGCTGCTTACACCCTCGCCTGAATTTGTGGCTGATTTGAGCTACGGCAAAATACCGGATCGCAGTGATTTTCAAAAGCTCGACTATGACAGCCGGGTTGCCTATTGGCAGGAAGTGTTAGATAAGAGCAAGATCATGGCCGATGAATTTGCCCAGTTGGTTGCTACCGGTAAAGGGTTGGAAAACATTCGCAGATTTGAAGACAGGTAAGAAATGCCCAGGATTTAAAGGACGAGGCCTATGCAGGGTTCTATGTCCGCAGTTCATTAATGAAATCCACAACACGCCGATACATGTACTAACTGCCGCTATAGCAGAGCTTTAAATTATTGAAACACTGCCCATTGATGAGGGTTTATTATGAAAACGCAGCGTCGTTCCAGATTGTCAGGATGTGGCTTCTACGTGTTAGCCTGTCTCATGCTATCTGGCTGCGTGGGAGCCGTTGTCGGCGCGGCTTTTGACACTACTATCGAAGTGGTCAAGGTGCCCTTCAAGGTAATAGGTGCCGCTATTGACCTGGCAATTCCAGATGATGAAGATGAATAGCATCGAGTATGAATTCAAAATCAATAACTTTTAAACCCGAAGACTATGATGTGCCGTCTAACTACCGGCACTGGGTAGGCGACAAGGCAGAAAATTACCTGGGGCCATTTTTCTTCTATATGGATGGCGAGCGCCCGCGTACCGCGCTTCGAATCATGGATCACCATTGTAATGCCCATGATTCGGTTCACGGTGGAATCCTGATGGCGTTGGCGGATTACACACTTTGTCTGGGTGCCAACGGTGGCGAAAGCGAAAGCGTGATAACAGTGAGTTGCAATAACGAATTTACTGCGCCGGCGTTTCCAGGCGACTTGATTCAGGGCAGAGCCGAGGTTATCAAACGTGGCGGTTCGATGGTCTTCGTACGCTGCGAGCTGTTGGTGGATGAAACTGTAGTGCTAATGAGTAGTGCCGTAATTAAACGCCTGCGAAAATAATACCGCCGCCACTAGACTATTGTTAGTCCAGGTTCCCTCACATCGAATACACTTTCTCCGCCGTGCCAAAAAACATCGCGTGCTTTTCGTCTTCGCTAAAGTCTGCGGCCATCTTCTTGAATGCATTCCACAGCACGTGGTAGTTAACCGACAGCCGATCCACCGGAAAATTGCTCTCAAACATACAGCGCTCGGGGCCGAAACATTCTATTGTGTGCAGATAATACCTGCGCTGGGCCTGCACCAGTTCGTCCGATGTCGGTGGTCGCTCGGCCAGATGCCAGTCGAAGCCATTGTCAGGCATGGCAAGGCCGCCAAGTTTGGCGTATACGTTTTCACATCTTGCGATCTCTGCTATCTCTTGTTTCCACTGTTGAAAAATTTCGTCTTTACAGCTTTTGTAGACGCCAATGCCCAACGGGGTACCGAAATGGTCGAGTATCATTGTGCATTCCGGTACGGCGCGCGCTAGCTCCAGAAAATCCAGATTCTGATGGTGATAATGCCAGGTGTCATAGGTTAAGCCCTGATCTGCCAGCACCCGCATGCCTTTGCGGAAGGATTCTTTGCCATGCAAGTACGGTGGCGCGGGGTTAACAATAAAAAGGTCCTCGGGGCGATTGTCCCGGGCGGCAGAATGTCGAATACCGCGAAACAGGCCGTCGCCGCGTTGGCGGTGTAGATCGAGTATCTCGAGTAACAGCTCTTCCGAGTCTCCAGTCAGCGTAAGATCGGCATGGGCTACAATTCCAGAAATAATAGCTTGCTTGTCGGTACCCGGACCTTCGAGGCCAGCACGACTGTGCCTGGCAATATCGGCAATGTACTCGGTTTCACCCGCCGGTCGCAGATGCGTAGGGCCTTCACGGTAATAGAAAGCCCGGCACTCCATAAAAAGAGTCTTAACGATGTTATGGCCACTGCCCGTGTCCGTCCACAGTTCGGGCAACAGATAATTCCAGCCCCGGCGATTTTTCCAGAGGTGATGATGGGGGTCGATGATGGGGCGATCCGGCTCAATCACCTCTTCCTCAACTTGCTTCAGCCAGGTATCCAGATCTACTCGCATCTCAGCCATAAAGTCTTCCTTGTTTTTCGTGGTCGGGAATGCAGTTGCCTGACTTGACCTGACCTGAGTTGTTGGTGGCATCCGCCATCGCCAGCAGGCAGTGGCTGTCTGGTCTGGCCCGGTGCCCCTGGTGTAGCATGCTTTGGCCGCTGGATTAGGGGCCTTCAGAGTAGCCGTATCTCCGTGCGTGGCTACCTTTGCGAAGCTAGCAAACATTACTGCGGGCAGCCGTCTTTATCTACGGCCGCTCTGCATACCAGGGCTTTTGATTCATTGATCAGAGCTACCCTAACGTTGTAACTCTCCATTGGCCTGAATCAGGAAGGGGCCAGGTGTCGCATAGCTCTGCTCCAGCAGCTTGCACAAGTCTTCGGCGGTATCGGCGCTGGCGCCGGGTACGCCGAAGCTCTTCGCCATGTCGACCCAGTTGATTGCAGGATTGCCGATGTCAAACAGGCTGGCCGCGATCTCTCCGACTTCAGTTACACCCAGGCGGGCGTATTCCACATTTAGAATATTGTAGGAGCGATTTGCGAAGATTACCGTGGTGACGTTGAGGCCTTCACGGGCCTGAGTCCAGAAGCATTGGTTGGTGTAAGCGGCGCCACCATCGCCTAACATGGCCAGCACCTGGCGGTCGGGGCAAGCTATCGCAGCACCGGTAGCACAGGGACCGCCCTGGCCAATAGCGCCGCCAGTGAGACTGAGCCAGGAGTTGGTGGCAGAGTTCTGACAGAAGGGGTAGGCGGCGTTGCCACCACCTGAGTCTGTAGCCACAATTAGTTCTTCCGGCATGGTGGCTGCGACAGCCTGGATAATCGTCTTGGTGTTTAGTTCACCGCTTGGCTTGGGAATATCTGCCTTTTCAAAACGGCTTGCAGTTGCATGCTCGGCGCCAAATCGTTCTGCCAGTCTGGCGAGGGCGTCGCTGGCATCTTCTTCGATAAAACTCAGTCGACTTACCTTACATCCCTGCGGCAGCAATTGACCGGGCAGACCCTGGTAGGCAAAGAAGCTGACGGGGATTTGCCCGCCGACAAGAATAAGATTTTCTGTGCCTTCCAGAGTTTTCAGAATCTGTTCAGGGAAATAGGGCAGTCTTTCCACCGCAACTCGACCCGGGCCGCCGTCTATGCGGCCTGGAAAGGTTCCGGTTAGTAAGCGGCAACCGGTCTTGCTGGCGATTTTAGCGGCGCCGGCAAGCGCTTGTGCTTCGATGGCGTGATGTTCCAATAGAATGACGGTGTTGCCGCTCGCTTCGAGGATGCTGGCGATGTTCTCCACGGCAGCGTCGTCGACTTTGCTGCGATGGGGAATTGCATTCGGAGCTACTACGCCAGTTGAGCTTCCCCAGGCTGCGTCGGCACCCATAATTAGCGTAGCAATTTGCCCGCTGGATCCAGAGCTCTGGCGTAAAGTGGCGGTATAGGCATCGGCTCCATCTTGTGCCAGAGTTTCGTTGCTGCTGCAGGACTTGATCCAGCAGGAGAAATTCCTGGCCAGGGTTTCGATGTCTGAGGTCAGTGGTGCATCGTAGCCAACATGGTAATTCGGATGATTGCCGATGATATTGATCATCGGTGAATTAGCGCGGCGCGCATTGTGCAGATTGGCAATACCATTGGCCATGCCCGGACCAAGATGTAGCAGTGTGGCCGCAGGCTTGCCAGTCATGCGCGCGACCCCGTCGGCAGCGCCGGTACAGACTCCTTCGAATAAAGCCAACACGGATTTAATTTGCGGAACGGCGTCTAGTGCCTGCACCAAATGCATCTCTGATGTGCCTGGGTTGGCGAAGCAAAATTCGACTCCACACTCTGCCAGAGTTTCTATCAACGCAGTTGCACCATTCATGCTCAATTCGTCCTCACAGTGGGCTGGGTATTGGAGTGACTATTCAGAGACTCCCTGGATATCATAGCATCTTGGCCAGAGAGTTTGATTCATCGATCAAAGCTTCCCTGGCGGAGCAGCAAGACAAACAGGTGCCTTCAGCAAAACCCACATGTACGTAACTGGTTTGTTTGTAGCATTTTTCCGCAAATCCCCACTCATCTGATCGGCGCTCAGGCAGTGGGGTTTTTTCTGCCGGCTTGTCCTCCTGCAGCTGTGCTTTTTTTGATTTCCCGGATGGACTCTGGAACCTGTCTATAAATCTGCTAGGATGACGTTTTTCGTACACCCTAAATAGTTAAAAGCGGGATCCGCCGAGCCTGATGAAACGTGCTGTGTCTTGTTCAAACAAGTTGACATCTGCCAGAGTTAGGGCAGCTCTGAATAACGCGGTTAGCTCTCAGCGGGGCCTTAGATTATTTTTACTGCTGCTGTGCCTGGGCTGGGCTTTGGCACCGGCGCGATTGACGGCTCTGGTTCCTATTGAGTCGCCGCAGCAGTACCCGATTCCAGCAGACCTCAGTGCTGTTCACTT
>CAVOFA010000015.1:0-37860 GCA_963694865.1 Gammaproteobacteria bacterium
GGCACTTCTTTTCTTTCGCATCATCGTTTTCCTCTCGGGTTTACGATGAGCTAAAAGTACCTCTTAAGCAATGGGCCAATTATGTCCAACTAGGGCTGACGGGGTACAATAGTCTCTGACATCACTAGTTGAAGCATGATCTAGGCCACGGCGGCCGCCACTTGCTAAATCGCCATCGCCCATAAAGGCTATAAAATGGTCTAGCTTGGCTTTCTGGCTACGGTAGTGTTTAACAGACCACCCGTTTTGGTAGTCTCCCAAATATTTAGCCGCAGCAACTTGTAACGTAACTGCTTGGTTTTCACTTTGAACACCTGGAGAATCAGCGGACTCAAAATTAAATACTGGATCCTCAAAATTCCCGTTAACAATCTTTTGAGCGTCCTCATACACCTGATCTAAACCAATGAGAATAGCTCTGCAAAACTGATTGTAGAGAGCTGAATGCTTTTCAATAACCAATCCATTGATTTCAATCAAACGATCCGCGTTAGGCTCCACTGATTCATAGTGACTCTTCTGTAAATTGATTTTTACTTCTTGTCTGAATGCCCTTGCATGAAACCCTTCCCATTCTTGTTGCTTTTTGATTCGGTCTTTAAAGTCTTTTAGGGCTTCTTTGGTTAAGGCTGTTATTTGTTGCTTGTAAACATGGGCTGCCACTATTTCAACCTGCTTGGGTTTTAGCAAATCTAGGCCATTGGTGATTTCAGCAAAAAGCTTTTCTATGTCTGTTGCCATGGTAATTGCCGGTTTCTTGGCTAGGTGTTTGGAGGCTGTCCGTAACGACTTAGTAATTTCTTTACAGCCTAGTAATGGCTGCAAGTCTTTGGGACAAACCTTTCTAAAATAGTATATGCCATCACGGCAAATTAAATAGGGAGAGGCGTTCAAAATGGATCACCGAATGTAGCAAAAAGTGGATTTTTGGCACTATCAGTCGATGCAAATCAGAGATAACTAACTGAAAATGTTAGTCTTACTGAAAATATGGCGGAAGAGGCAGGAGTTGAACCCACCAAGCCTGTCATTAACAAACTTCACCGGGTTTGAAGTCCGGGCATCCCACCGGGGATGATACTCTTCCACCACCGAGTCTAGCAGTCGAGACCGGGAAAACCAACCGCCCACTTTGACGCACCTACACAGTTATCGTGCGTCATTTAAACCCCAGTCATAATCCAGGTATCGAATCCGAATACTCGCGCGCGCAAGCTCTGACGCGGTCGCGGCATCAAGGTCCAACACATCCGCATAGCGAAGCAAAAATTCCGACACCGAGTTGACTCCGATCCAGTCGCGATCGAAATCCTCCTGGTACCAGTCAAAAATTTTGGAGACATACAGGCTGCCGTTGGAAAAATAATTTCGATCTCTAGCGGCGAGAAACAGACGGGTGTTGTCTTCAAGCTGACTTTGTAATCTATCCCCTGTATACGCTTCGGCTCGCAGCGAAGGACAACCTATGGCAGCGCAGTTGACTGCAAAATGAATCCTGGGTTCTTGGTACCTATCCCATCCTCGCATCATGCCGTGTTCGATATCATCGAGGGACACCTGCTCCCCAAACAGGGAGATAAAATTTCGACGCCAAGGAGAAGTAAAGAAAAACCCAATATCGTTGATGGAATCGACTTCAGGGTATTCCGTTAATATGAGGTCAACGGTGCTGGCGTTATAGGCATTGATTAGAAAAGCCAGCTGATCGTCGTTAGCCCATCTGTCGAATTGGTCCCGGGATATGGCCGCTAGAGAATTTAAATATGACTGAAGGACGGAGTGCTCGATCTGCATCGCTGCATAATCAAGCTGCGTTATCTTGCCTCCTTCAAATTCCTGCACATGCTGCTGCAAGAGTTGCTGCCACTGACTGTGATCAAATTCTGCAAATGACAGGGGTGCTGTCAGTGTGAATAACAGTGCAGCCAGCAATTTAATTTTGTAAATCATATTGAATTTTCGAATCCAACAAACAGTCAATTACGAGCTCTTAATCTCCACCGAGGGGGAGGCTACCCAGCAAGCACAAAATAAAGTATGCTTCTGGGCCATCTGGCATTAGTCACTCCAGAGCCAGTACTACTAAAACCATATTGTCTAGCCTTGTTAAGCAAAGGCTAATTTTGGTCGATCAAACTAACAAGAACGCTGCACTCGGCCAGGGACGCGCTGGCCCAGCCAATTCCCATCGTTACTATGATCACCACGTCGGAGATATTTAATGCTGTATGCAGAAATTACCGGTTGGGGGAAATGTGTACCACCTGCGGTGCTTAGCAATGCAGACCTTACCACATTCATGGACACCAACGACGAGTGGATTACCAGTCGCACGGGAATCCAGGAACGCAGGATCTGCCACTGCAATTTATCTGACATGGCTATCGTGTCGGCCCAACGTGCGCTGGCCGCTGCCGATCTGGATCCTGCAGAACTCGATCTGATTCTGCTGGGCAGTCTTACCAGTGACTCCTTGTGCCCAAATACAGCCTCCATCGTTCAGGATGCCATCGGCGCAACCAATGCGGCCTCTATCGATATAAATTCAGCCTGTACCAGTTTCCTCTATGGCCTGCATATCGGTAGCAATCTAATTCGTACCGGTGCCCACAAGAAAGTTCTGGTGCTGGGGGGAGATTTTATTTCCCACTACATGAACTGGGCTCGACGTGACGTCGCCGTGTTGTTCGGAGATGCCTGCGGTGCAGTTGTGCTTGAGGCCAGCGATAAGGAAGTCGGACTATTGGCTGCGAAAATAGGTTGTGAAGCAGATGCCAAATACGCGATTCAAATAACCAATTTGGGATCGGCGTACTCCCGCCTGTCCGAAGAGTTCCTCTACGTTAACTGGACTTTCGAAGGTCAGGAAGTCTTCAAGCGTGCTGTCAAATGTATGACCAGCGCCTGTGAAGATGTTCTGGATCAGCTCGGTCTGAGCACAGAGGATATCAACCTTGTGGTGCCGCACCAGGCCAATAAACGCATACTGGATGCGCTGGCGCGACGCGTGGGTATTCCGCAAGAAAAGGTCTTTGTAAATGTTCACAAATATGGCAATACTTCGGCCGGAACTATTCCCGTCGCTCTCACCGAAGCGATTGAGGAAGGCCGCGTAAAATCCGGCGATTACATCTTGTCTGCCACCTTTGGTGCCGGTTTAACCTGGGGCGCGGCCGTTATCAAATGGGGAGATCGGGTCACCCCGCTCGCCACTACAGACGCCGAATTACCTGCTTGCAATCAAACCGCGCTGGAAATTCTGGAACCCCACATTTCTCGATACCTGGCCCATGAAGCCAAGCGCAGCTAAGAAACCAACTCCTCGGCTATTGTGATTCCGTAATCGCTCTGCCAGTACCGATTTTAAGATTTTTTTACTGTTATTCTGTAGCAATACTGACATTTATTGGAAACTCGTTCGTGTCTCTATCACTTCTGTTCTGGACCACCGTCGCCGCCGCCATAATCAGCTTCTGGTGGCAGAGTGACAAAATCAAGAGTGGTACCCTGGCCCATGTCTCTCGGCACTGCAAGAACCAAAATCTACAACTGCTGGATCAAACCCTGGTGCTGAGGGGAATTTGGTTAATTCGGGACGAACAGGGTTCCTTAAGATTCAGACGCAAGTACGGATTTGAATTTACCTCAACCGGCGAAGCCAGGTACCAGGGCCTGGTCACACTGTATGGCGCAGTATTGGCGAGGATGGAGTTAGAAGCGTATATCGTTCCTGAGGACGAAGACGCCAATTATTGACTCATCGCGACTTCGAAAAACGCAGTAAAGTATCAGGGTTTCGGTGCTTGCGGGATTGAGCGTCGCAAGCCTGGATAGAATACCAGCAAGGCGTCTGCTCTGGCTGCGACATAGATTATCATGGCCCACCAAAGCCCATTCACGGCAAAGCGATCGATGAGCAACCAGCACATCGCCAGGAACACAGCCAGGGAAATGCAAGCTGCGTTGCGCATAGGCGCGGTTGCAGACGCACCGATGAAGATGCCATCCAATTGAAACGCAGCAAAAGAAAAGCACACGTAGATCGCCGCCAAAAATAACTTGGTGCCCGCAGCCGCTCTTACCGCGGGCAAATCGGTGAGCACAGCAATCGCCAGCTCACCAAAAAGCCAGACCCCTGAACCCAGCAGCAAGGCCGTAAAGAATGCCAAGAGAGTGGAGCGCTTTACCGCCATGTCGAAAATATCTCGACGCCCGGCTCCGATCGCTGAACCCACCAGTGACTCAACAACGAAGGCGTACCCATCCAGGAAAAATGCAGCGAATGAAATGAGTTGTAGCAGAATATGATTGGCCGCGAGAACGACATCGCCAAAGCGGGCACTTTGATTGATGAAGAATGAGAAGGAGAACACCAATAACAATGTGCGAACCATGATATCCGCATTCGCCGACATGGTCTTTCTCAGCGCGTCCCTGTCCAGTATTCTACCCTTGGGCCAGAAGGCTTCATGCTCTGGCTTGCGTTTTCTGAGTTCTCGATAAATCAACCAGGAAGCAAAGCCCACCGCGCTCCACTCGGCGATGACAGTGCCCACAGCGATGCCAGCGACCCCCCAATTGAGAACCCCCGCGAACCAAACATCGAGCGTAATATTAAGGCCATTGAGAAACAGCTGGACCAGCAACAGTTGCTTGCTGTTGCCCAGACCAATGAGCAAGCCCATAAGCGCAAATGTGGCCAGCGTAGCCGGTGCACCCCAGATTCGAATACTGAAGTAGCCGCGGGCAAGTGTTTCGACGTTTTCACTTCCGCTTAGTAGTGAAAATGCAGTCAGGCGAATGGGCCATTGCATTGCAATAAGCACCACGCCGAGAATCACGGCGAGCAGCAGCACACGACCTAACACCGCCCGCACCTCGGTATTATCACCGGCGCCTACGGCTCTGGCGGTAAAACCGGTTGTACCCATTCTCAAAAAGCCGAAGCTCCAATAGACAAATGAGAAAATAAGCGCTCCAAATGCGATTGCGCCCAGGTCTTCTACTGTCCCCACATTGCCGATGACCGCCGTGTCAACCAGGCCCAGCATAGGCACAGCTGCATTGGCCAGAATAATTGGCCAGGCTTTTTGCATCAGGTACGGGTAAGTGATGGAATCGGGGCGTTGCATGTTCACCGTGTGGCAACTGGAGGAACTAAATATCGACGACGAACTCAAAGTCTACCATCGGGATGCTGCCAGGCGTAATTTACATCTCCAATACTTGAAACCTGAACCAGGCACTCCATTTACAATGAACAGCAATTAAATGAACACTTGTACTACCCTCTCTGCTTACAACAAAATGGCTCCACGCCCAGAATAAAAGCAGAGAGCAATCAATGAGGAAGCTTGCCATGACCGAGCTCGAATCGACAGCACTCCCGCAGACGCAACCAGCAGGACAACTAAGCACTGCCATAAATATTTTCACCGCTCCCGGCGAGGCCTTTACGGAGATTGATCAACGACCGACAAAACTGTTCCCCCTGGCCCTGATAGCCATCAGTACCATGGCAGTCATGTTCTGGTATTTCAGCATACTGGATTTCGACTGGTTCATCGATGGCACCATTTCCAGGTCGTCGCGGGAACTCACGGACGATCAGGCGGAGGCCGCTCGCGAGACTTTCGGGCCCATGTCTCAGGGCAACTTCAAGTTGCTGGGTGTATTCGGCAGTCTCGTCGGCATCCTTGCTATTTATGTGCTGCAAGCAAGCTATCTGAGTATGGTTTCGGCACTGAGCGGGGATCGCTACAAATTCAGCAACTGGTTTTCACTGGTGCTGTGGTGCAGCCTGCCAACCTTGCTTTCGGTCATTGGCCGAGGCGTGACCATCCTGCTCAGTCCCAATGGGCAGTTGAGCGCCTATGATCTTGATCCGCTGACGCTGGCTAACCTGGGTATGATCTCCAACAACGAGTCGATTCAGACCGTCCTGTCGACGCTAAACCTGCCGATGTTCTGGACTCTCGCGCTGCTGCTGATGGCCTACCGGCAATGTCTGAATTCCAGTGTCGTCAAAGCACTTAGCGTGGTTTTAACGCCTTATCTCTTAATTTTTGGGGTTTGGGCGTATTTCGCACTCGGCTAAGCGGAAATGTGATACGGTTTCACCCAGTTTTTGTAACCTCCAGTACTAGGCCACCTTTGAACAATGCAGTTCTTAGATGATAATTATTTACGGTATGTCCTTCGAAGAATAAATACTTAGTTATGAATGCTAAGAAAATTATCCTGATCGTTTTAATCGCTGGAGCGGTAATTGCACTGCCCTTCATCAATCGAGCGGTTTTCGATACCAATGCCAAAGCAGTGAACGTGTCTATACTGTCTCAGCGCATCATCAGCCCATCCATTTTGGCTTCAGGTTTCTTAGCTCATGAAGAGGAAGTGATGCTCAGCTCGGAAGTCATCGGCAAGGTATCTAATCTCTATATCGAGGAAGGCGACGAGGTTCAGCGGGGCCAGTTGCTGCTACAGGTAGATGATGTAAATTTCATCGCCGGTCTTGAACAGTCACAAGCTGCCGTGCGTATAAACACCATCGACATAGAACGCCAGGAAGTTCGTATCGAGAACTTGAAGCGTCAGTTCGAGCGCTCGAAAGCAGTTCACGAGCGCAACCTCATCGGCGACGACGAGTTCGATAATATTAAGAATCAGTTAGACCTGGCACGAATAGATCTTAAATCTTCTCGAGAAAGGCTTGCGCAGACCAATGCGCAGCTGGACCAGGTCAATGATCAACTTAGCAAGACCAAGATTGTATCTCCTATCAATGGTGTCATCACCAGTCTGGATATCAAGGTGGGTGAAACAGCTATTGCCAGTTCGACGAATATTCCCGGCTCCTCCTTGATGACAATTGCCAATCCCGCCAGTATTTATACCGAGGTATTGGCAGATGAAGCCGATGTCGCCAATATCGAAGTCGGCCAGCGCGCCGAAATCGTGGCGATCGCCTACCCCGACCAACCCATGCTGGGGGTCGTGCGCTACATAGCCAATACCGCCAAAATCGCTCCGGGGCGCCAGGGTCTTAGCTTTACGGTAAAGATCGATATAGTCGATGCTGGCGACGTCATCCTGCGCCCGGGCATGTCTTGCCGCGCAGAAATCTTCACGCGACAGGATCAGGAAGTACTGGCCGTGCCCATACAAGCCATTATCTTCGAGGAAGACCGCTCAGAATTGCGCAGCGACTACTTTATTTTCGTTAACGACAATGGCATCGCCAGGAAAACCAAAATAGATGTGGGCCTGTCCGACGATGAATACCAGGAGTTGATAAGTGAGGTCGACAGCGATATAGAAATCATCATCGGCCCCGACCAGGAATTAAGACACTTGCTGGAAGGCGATCGTCTGAGTACAACCCTGGTCGAATTATAATACCGGGCTGCCGCCCCCTGATTGCGAACGAAACCGTCATGGCACTTATCAAACTCAACGCTATTACCAAGTACTACGAAATGGGAGACCAGGTAGTAAAGGCCCTCGATGGCATTGACATCGACGTATTTAAAAATGATTACCTGGCCTTCATTGGCTCATCCGGTTCCGGCAAATCGACAATGTTGAATATCCTCGGCTGCCTGGACAAGCCAACCGATGGTCAGTACCACCTCAACGGCAAGAATGTGGAGGTAATGGACCAGAACGAGCTATCCGAGGTTCGCAACCTGGAAATAGGCTTTATCTTCCAGAGTTTCAACTTGCTACCCCGAGCGACGGCTCTTGGTAATGTGATGCAGCCACTCATCTACCGCAACATCCGCTACCGGCAGCGTAAAGAGATGGCGATGGACGCGCTCGAGCGCGTTGGTCTGAATGATCGTACCGGCCATTTACCCAATCAACTGTCCGGAGGGCAGAGACAGCGTGTGGCCATAGCGCGAGCATTGGTAACCACGCCGTCTATCCTGCTGGCAGACGAACCGACGGGTAACCTTGACTCCAAAACCAGCATCGAAATCATGCAACTATTCGATGAATTGCACGCCGAGGGGCATACTCTGATCGTGGTCACCCACGAAGATGAAATTGCCCGACACTGCAAGCGTGTAGTGGAAATGAAAGATGGCAAAATTTTCAATGACAGTACCAATGTCGAAAATGCGGTGACTCACTAATGTTCTTCGCCCTCTTCGAAAGTTTCCGCTCCGCCTTGATCTCCATCTTTGCCCATGGGCTACGTAGCTTCCTCACCACCCTCGGCATTGTCATCGGCGTCGCCAGTGTGATCGCGGTAATCTCTGTAACTGAGGGCATGAGCTCCTTTATCGGTGACACCTTCGCCTCACTGGGCTCCAACAGCCTGACGATACAGTCCTATACGCCGTTCGAAGACCAGATGAAGGGCATACGAGCCCATCTCACGCCGGAAGACCTGGAACTCATCTCCAGGCGCGGCGAGGGTATCGCCTCTATTACACCGATTCTTTATGCCAGCCGCTCTTCACAAATTAAATTCGGCTCACAGACGGCTTTCAGCCAGATCATGGGGACCACCTATGCGTTCCAGGAGGTTTCCCAGTCCTATATTTCCTCCGGGCGCTTCCTGGCACCCAGTGACAACGACACCAGAAGGCGCATAGCCATAATTGGCGAAAAAGTCAGAGACAACCTGAACCTGCCCGAAAACCCCGTCAATGAATATGTGGAGATAAGCGGCGAATGGTTCAAAATTGTCGGACTGCTCGAGCCCAAGGGCGACATTATGGGACAAAGCCGGGATGACACTGTACTGATGCCCTATACCACCATGCGCAGTCTACAGGGGAACCAGGCGCTCACCGACATCCAGATTCAACTCAGCCTCAGCGACAGCGCCGAAGTGGATGTTGTGGCCCAGCAGTTAACCTCCCTGCTCCGAAATGCACACAATCTCAGCAGTGAAGAGGACGACGATTTCACTATTCAGACCGCCGAACAACTTATGGAAACCTTCGACAGTATTATCAATATGGTAACTATCGTGATTGGCGGCATCGTCAGCATCTCCCTGTTAGTTGGCGGCATCGGCATCATGAATATCATGCTGGTGTCGGTGACCGAGAGAACCCGTGAGATAGGTATCTGCAAGGCTATTGGTGCCAAACGCCACCATATTCTCATGCAATTCCTGATCGAGGCATTGCTGCTGTCCTTGCTGGGAGGTCTGATCGGCCTGGCCCTGGGATATGGGCTCGGCACACTCATTTCCAGCACTATTCCGTCGTTTCCAGCGGCCAGCATTCCATTGTGGTCAATCGCACTGGCTTTGGGCTTCTCCGGATTTGTCGGTGTACTATTTGGCATCCTGCCAGCCGCCAAGGCCGCCAATCTCGACCCGATCGATGCACTCAGGTACGAATAAGCTACTGACGAGTGCATGCAACGGGAAGTCTGCCGATACAAGTTTAGACAAGAAATGTAGCAGACCGAATCCTATTATTGTGCTAGTCTGCGGCTGAATTTCAAAATAGCAGAGAATAGAAGTTTCTAACGTGTTTAAAAATACCGCTGACCGACTTCCGGTCGCCCTCATCCTTGCCCTGAGTACACTGGACTTTTACCTCTACTTCCTGGTAGATAACGTCTATATCCTCGGCCTGTATTTCTATGTGACGATTATTCCAAAATCGCAAATTTGCGCCTGGAATCATCATCATCAACACACATACACGTTTCGCTTCACCGCACTGAATCGCCTGCTTGAATTCTTTTATGCACTGCACACCGGAGTCACCACCAACCTTTGGGTGTTACACCACGTGCATGGACACCACCGCAACTACCTGGATCAGACCAAGGACGAAAGTCGCTGGCTCAGAAAAGACGGGAGCCAAATGGGTGAGTTGGAGTACAGTCTCAACGTTGCCGCAACCGCCTATTATCGTGGTTACAAAGTTGGTAAGAATTATCCAAAAGAACAAATGCAGTTTATCGTCTTCTCTCTAATCACTATTGCTGTGGTTGCCGCACTGGTTGTCTATCGCCCCGTGCCGGGACTGCTAATTTTTATTCTGCCAATGCTGATGGGTTTATTTATGACCGCCTGGGCAACTTACGACCACCATGCAGGACTGAAGACAGACGATCATTACAAGGCTTCATACAACAACCTCAACCCGCTGTTCAATGTGTTGACGGGGAATCTTGGCTACCATACGGCGCACCATCTGAAGGGAGGCTTACACTGGTCCAAGCTTCCAGCACTGCACGAGCAGATTAAGCACAAAATTCCAAAAGAGCTGATCCAACAGTTTCTCGTCACATAGCGTGGGCTTTTGATCCTTACCCCTGGGCACTGCAGTTACCCGGCTATTGCCTGCAAGCTGTAGATTATCTACAAAATCAAAGACTGCATATGCAATGCATGCAGGCATAAAAAACCCGGTGACAGCATGACTCTCACCGGATTTTTTTGTAGATGAATATCAGTTTGACACGCTGATTATATGAATATCGCTGTTGCTGGTTTCCAGAATGATGCGATCACCACCACCGTTGATATCCCCCCTGGCGATGATTTCCCGGTCTTCTTCCTGGATGGTCATGGGGAAGTCGGTGTAGATGCGGTAATCTCCACGGGATCGGCGTGAAATTCCAATCTTTGCAGCGATACTGGCACTGAGATTGCTGGGGATACGAATGCTAATGTCGCCACCGGCAGTGTCTAATTCAACGCGACCCCCGACGCTGTCGCCGACCGCACTCAGATCCAATTCAATCCTGCCACCGGCGGTATCTGCAGACACCGGCCCGGTAGTCCCTCGAATAGTAATATTACCGCCAGAGGTGTCTGCTACCACAGGTCCGTTACCACCTAAAATTTCTATGCTGCCACCGGAGGTATCGGCTTTGACACTGGCATCGCCACCTGCAAGGTAAATATTGCCGCCCGATGTATCCGCCGATATTGGACCCCTCGCCCAGGCCGCACGAATAGTGCCGCCAGATGTATCCAACTCGACCCTGGCACCACCACTGCCGACGCTAATACTGCCGCCTAAAGTATCCGCAAGCAGTTCTCCGCCGACGTCACCGATAGTGATTCTACCGCCGGAAGTTTCGGCATTCACCGCACCGGTTACATCAGCTATTGTAATGTAACCACCGGAGGTGTCCGCGAAGACATCACCGTCAACATCACCGATAATAATATGTCCACCGGAGGTATCAGCATGCACATTACCTGCCGTAACCCTGCCTATCTCGATGTGACCACCGCTGGTATCGGCATCCACATTGCCCGATATATCAGATACCTCTATGTGACCGCCGCCAGTGTCCAATTCAAGGTTGTAATTCGCCGGCACGGTCACTATGAATCTGATATTGCTGTTCCGGCGCAGCCCGAACAGCCCTCGTATCCTGCCCTCAGTTGCAGCCAGGACATTTACACTATCGCCGCGTTGCTCGAATTCCACTTCGAAGTTTCCGGGATTTATAACCTGAACCCGCACCTTGCTCTGATCCCAGTTGTTCACATCTATAGATCCCGCATCGCTTTCCAACACCAGCGTACCGCCGGCGGCGACATCGAATTCACGGTCCAGATCGTCGGTGGCCGCGTGTAAAAGCGGCACAAAACAAAGCAGCGATGTAACAATTGCGAACTTTGCGTAAGCAGATTTAAGTTGGGACATAATAGTTACCTCTAAACTTTTTACTACAAATAACTTGATAGTTGATTCTATGAAAAGCTTCACAAACTGATCGCGCCGCTATTGGATGCTGCGACGATGTTTCTTGCCTGAGCCCGGATAAACTCATTACTATCCACGTCCATTTGTTGCCTGAACAGATCAAGAGTCTGGTCATCGGGGTAGTTAGCCAGGGCCTGAAATGCCTCTACTCGAACGCCCTCATTCACATCCTCACTGAGGACATAACGCAATGCCTCGCGTACTTGTTCCTGGTTAGCCAGTTCGACCAGCGAGACTACCGCCTGATAGCGCACGCCGGGGTTCTGATCATTCATTAGCACATGGATGAGCGCCTGAGAGACTTCACTACCGGAAATAACCGCCTGCAGTGCATTAATCGTATCCAGTCTGGAGGCGCTGTCGATATCGCCCTGCAACGCTACCGCCATTAAAGAATGTATGTCCTGATCGGCCACATTGCCAGACAGTCGCGTCTCGGAGGCCAGCGAGAAGGACAGGTCAATATCACCCGTAGTTGCGTCGTAATTATTCACCTTAAACTGAAAGATCTCATAGTCTTCTGCGCCGATAAACTCGAGGGGTGATGATTCCGTCGCCGCTACCAACTGCGTGCTTTGCACCGGGTTTCCCAGCGTTGCCGGGGTCGCAATCATAATACCCAACACAAAGCTGGCGATCATCGCCACGCCCTGAAACATAAGGGTCAGAGGTCTGTTGCCCAACTCTTGCAACCACTGCGTCAGTGAGAAGCGTGTGCGATTTTCCTTCTGTAAATTCTGTCGTAAGAGCCAGCGATTGCCTTCTACACGGTCCGTGTAGATCCGCGGCAGGGTGCCAATTGGTATGGCGCTATCGAGTCGTTGTTCGGCTTTCAGCGCCTCGCGCAATTGAGAATTGGACTCCAACTCCGATTCAAATTGAATGGTCTGTGCTGCCGTTAAATCGCTATAGAGATAACGAATTACGAGGTGCTGCAATTGCTCTTTGTTTTCTGGAATAGTCATTAGGTTTATCCTGATTTTAAAACCGCCGCTAGTGAAACTCCGCTAATTCCTGTTTCAACTTGTTTCTCGCTCTGAACAAAACCACCTTTATCGAATTGCCTGAGCAAGACATTATTTCCGCTGCTTCCCTGATCTTGAATCCCTGTTGATGGCACAACACAAAAGCCATGCGCTCGGTGTCTGTCAATTTTCTCATGGCGTGATTGATCTGGGTGTTCAATTCTCCATCCAGCATGACCGCCTCCGGAGAACGATGATCGACGTACTTTTCCTCGTGCTCATACTCATGTTGTATCGCCGCCAATTTTTGCCAGATTCGCTTCAGCTTTCTTCGATTCGAGAGCGCCGTATTTACTACTATCTTGTGCATCCAGGGACTGAACTTGCTTTGCAGCTTGAACTTCGGCAGAGCTCGGTAGGCAGCCAACATAGCGTCCTGGTAAATATCATTGGCATCGTCGGGGGTGTGGGCAAAACCTGCAGCTACAGCCAGCATTTTCTGCTCGAGCACGCGCACCAGTCGCTCGAACGCGGCTATATTGCCTGCTTGCGCCGCCCGCACCAACTCTTCTTCAGTTTCCCTTAACAAGAAAATCCTCTCGTAATAGCCTGATTCCGGCCGCTTGTTGCTATATCTCTGTGCTTACTACATTAGAGTGTACTGCAGCAAAAAAGGTTAACACGCCCATAACAAGGCTTGCTGAGAAGGCGATCGGGGATGCTGTGGACTTAAAAAAGCACAGGGCAAGACGCCCTGTGTAAAACTACCGAGTTAGGGCTGTGGCAACAACGAAGCTGTCTCGGTGGGGTATAACTATTTCTGTAAGCTATTGAATAATAGTATTTTTGTGTGCTCTCAAATATTATCCGTGTACGCTGCATCGTGGGATTGAAGCCGTTCGATGCTGGCATTGGAGCCGCGGGCAGCCTTGTTTCCGCGACGCGGCCGCTGTCCCTGCCGACTATTAATTCGACGTTTTTCACGTAAGGCGGCGCGCTCATCGTCACTTAAATTTTCCAGCCGACGCTGGATATCCTGCCGCTGAGCCCGACGCTGCTCCCGGCCCGCCGGCCTTAACTCTTCCAGGCGCGCCCTCCGCTCTTGGCTAGCAGCATCCTTGTCGACACCAGCATTGCTGCCGTCCTGTGCCGACGCGGTCAGCGGCATATCCAGATAAAATAATACGCAGAGTGCAGTGCAAAGGAATTTTTTCATAATTTTCTCTCTCATAGCTTACGGTCATTGTGACACGGTGGTTTTCCGTCTTACCCTGTAAAACGCAGTAGCCTGGCTTCGGTTGACAGAATAATGACGAAACAGAATTGAGAGTAAGAGCCGAGGAAGCCGGGGCGGGCTATTAATCTGTCTATGAGATTCTACGGCCAAGCCAGGGCTTTATCGTGGCTACAAGTTCCGCCACAGCGTGTTCGACATAGTCCCAGAGCACCTCATCACTACTGTGCCTGCACACTCCTTTGGGGTGGAAATCAAGCAAATCAGCCTCATATCTGTAGACTAGGCAAGCAAACAGCTTAATAATGGCTGCTTGCTAACCAGAGATTCCCCAGGAGAACGATTATGGAATATGAGCTGCTGTATTGGCACTGGATCGTTTTTGGCATCGCCCTGATGCTGACTGAAATCTTTCTGGGCTCCTTCTTTATATTCTGGCTTGGTGCCGCGGCAGTTGTCGTTGGCCTGATGCTTATTCCATTTCCAACAGTATCGGAAGCGGCTCAACTCATTATCTGGGCTTTCTCATCTGTAGTGTTCGCTGTCGGCTGGTTCAAGTTGCTGAAACCTCTGGCAATCGACAAAACCAAGGCCGGCTTGTCCAAGGAAGCATTGTTAGGAGAATTTGGTCAGGTACTGGCACCACCCAATGGTGATAAATTTGGCACTGTCCGCTTCCCGGCACCACTGCTGGGCTCAGATGAATGGCTGATAATTTCACAAGACGAGTTGGTCATTGGCGACCGGGTAAGTGTAGTGGATTTATCCGGCAACTCACTGATTGTTAAGAAGGCTTAATTCAGCCCAATTCGAAAGGAGTACTCTTATGGAACCCGGTATTATTCTAGCTATTGCTGTGGTGTTGTTTTTGCTGATCACCGTCGCTCAGGGCGTGCGACAGGTCCCTCAGGGCTTTAAGTGGGTAGTGCAACGACTGGGAAAGTATCACGTCTCTCTCAGGCCGGGACTCAACTTTATCATCCCCTACATCGACACCGTTGCCTACAAAGTCACTACCAAAGACATTGTGCTGGACATTCCTTCACAGGAAGTCATTACCCGGGACAATGCCGTGCTGATAACCAATGCGGTCGCTTATATTAATATTGTGTCGCCGGAGAAAGCCGTTTACGGCGTCGAGAATTACATCATTGCCATCCAAACCCTGGTGCAAACCTCGCTGCGCTCGATCCTCGGTGAAATGAGTCTGGATGATGCCCTGTCATCACGGGACCACATCAAGTCTAGGCTCAAGGAAGCGATTTCAGACGATATTGCCGACTGGGGCATCACCCTGAAGACCGTCGAAATTCAGGATATTAATCCATCCACCACCATGCAGTCGGCAATGGAAGAACAGGCCGCGGCAGAACGCGCTCGCCGCGCCACGGTCACCCGTGCCGACGGCGAGAAACAAGCCAGAATTCTGAGCGCAGAAGGCGAGTTGGAAGCCTCCAAGCGCGAAGCCGAGGCGCAGGTGATTCTCGCCACTGCCAGCAAGGAGGCTATTAGCCTGGTCAGCTCAGCTATCGGTGAGAAAGAGATGCCCGTGGTTTACCTGTTGGGCGAGAAATACATTAGCTCATTGCAGCATTTAGCAGAATCGGACAATTCCAAATTTGTGGTATTCCCTGCCGATATTCCAAACGCTCTTAAAGGGCTTATGGGTAGATAATTCCCCCTCTCCAGAGCAGCCGCTTTAACACAGCCGTTGAAGTATGAACGGTAAATTGTCGGGATTGGAATTGCTGAGTCAGGTGCTGCTGGAGATGTTATAATTCTTAAGCCTGCTGGTGAGAAAATTTAAGCAGTGTGCGTTCGCTAATGATAGTGATATCAACATTCTCACGTTTGAGTAACAAGGCTTTTTCGATCTTTCGACCGTGACTGGTGTACAGCCAATTCTTGCTCGCCAGGGTACCGATCACCAGGTAATTCACCTGCTTGCTCACGTTGGGACTGGTGTTCGCTCCCAGGTATTTGAGCATGGTGTGCACCGAGTCCCGGTCGCCACTAACAAAATCCCCGGTCAGGCAGAAGGTGGATCCCCTAATAGCCAAAGAATCGATCTTGTCTTACCAAACTGCGGTTGAGGCCTCGCTGCCGAGATCGCTGGTACCAAAATCAGCATCTGTAAATTGCTTTACGGTATCCAGCAAATCTGCACGTTCTTCCGTGGTGACAATGCCATCCTCGAGGATGGTTTCCAGCCGACTGACAATGGCACTGGCGGGCCACTCATCTTTTACGGCGTCGTTGCTGTCCAGCCATTTCGACAGCGCCGTTATTTCCAGATCATTGAGTATGCCATCGGCAGCCTGGCCTGCCAGAAAGCCGATTAATTCCTCGAGTCTACCTATGTGACCACTGGCATCCGCTTTCTTCGAGGCCAGGAATTTTTTGATTCCAGCCTCCATTCGATCCAACGCCTCCAGACTTATCTGACCCTTCTCAAGAATCTCCCCGACCTGATTCAAGAGTTCTACTACATCGCTATCTTCGGCGAGGTATTGCTGATTTTTGAGCCAGACATCCAGATACAGGAATCCCTTTTCATTCAGGCGCTTGTCTGCAACCACCCCGGATAATATGCCCATTAAGCCATGAAGAGCTTTCTGCTTCTCGCGGGAGAAACTGAAGGCATCTGCCAGCTGTTGGCTATCTAGTTCTTTTGAAATATCCAAGGTTTCTGCCCTTGTTAGATCAGATTCACCACGAAGTAAATATCATAAGGCTTTCAGGATTGCGTGTCGAAGCATTTGCACAATGCACGCGACACCTCCGCTCTATACCCGCGGCGCTGGAATCGGCAACAAAACAGCTCCGTCACCTTACTTACTCGATACTTCGAAAGAGTTGGGCCTGTCAGCTGAGGTGGCAGCGGCTTAAAATGTTCCGGTAATCCCGAACCTCAAGATACGACCAAAGCCATTGCACCGGTCTTCGATTTCCTCCAGGATGCCGGCCGACATTCTGCCAACGAAGCGCTGGCGCTCCCGACATGACAGGTTATTGGTGACACCTTCCGCGTCAAAACGGTAGGTAATGCCCCGGCTATCTATATATTCCACGAACAGGCCAAGCCTGGGATCCCCCGCCGCTATCTCAATATCATCAATATCGAAGCGCTTGATATTGCCGTCGAGACGATTCATCCACAAGCCGCCCCAGTTAAGATTCCAGCGCGGTAGGTCATGGCGAAAACCGAAGG
This sequence comes from Gammaproteobacteria bacterium, assembly GCA_963694865.1. GTDB lineage: Bacteria > Pseudomonadota > Gammaproteobacteria > Pseudomonadales > Pseudohongiellaceae > UBA9145. The sequence continues at coordinate 17,110 of CAVOFA010000015.1, forward strand.
AACTGAAGCCCCTGGGTTTAAACTGGAAACGCCTGTCGATTCCAAGAAAGGGGTCGGTAATACTGGAATCCTCTATAGAGAACCTGGAGGTCAGTAACAGATTCGGCAGATTAATCATACGCATACGAATGCTGGTATTTAGAGTCAATCCCCAGCGCTCGCCGTCACCGATATTACCGTTGGCGGATTGCAGATCGGTTTCAGAACTGGATACGTCGATGCGTTCGATTACATCGTGATGCTGATGGTAGAAAAGATTGGCGTCGACGACTCCGATGTCATTGGGAAGGCGGTATTCCGCATTGAAGTCATACTTCCACAACCACTCCTGTCGCAGATTGGCGTTGCCAGCCTGAGTATTGGAATCGTCATCCTGCTCATCGTTAGCGGCGACAAAATCACTGAAACTCAGTTGATTAACCTCTTTCTCTATCGTACCTCGCAGTTGCAGCTGCGGTGTGAGGTCGTATCGAAAATCAAGTTTTGGTTTTACAAAGTCGAAATCCCGCGTATTGGAGACATCACCCGATTGCTCGATTTCAGAGGTCTCATACAGCAGCGTAGTTTCCAGTGACATGCGGGGGTTGATGATCCAGTTATGAATAATGAACGGCTCGTAGCGAATTTCTTCAACACTTGAGTTGGCGTTGGATACCGCGACCGGCACCAGGCCACCAAAAGCGGTAGACGCTATGCCGGTCGAATCTGCAATACCCAGTGCCAGCTTTGACTCCAGTATGGTTTGTGCACGCTCGACACCTACTTCAATATCCTGACCTTCGAAAACATCGAAAGTATACGAGCCCCGCACTATTCGCTCCCAGGTTACGCTGGCCGTGTCCAGAAACAGGTTCTTCTGTTCACTGCCATCGGCAAAAACATCATAGCGTTCCCGCGTGGACGCGCGATTGTCTTCATTGCTAATGAAGAGAATTTTAAAGCGATCGCCGCCGGGGGTAAGCAACTCATAATCGCCCCCAATTTCCCAATTGTCACTCTCGATTGGTATCGATTCTCGCTCCAGCGCCGTGGTGTTCGGCGTCACTCTAAGGTCGGTGGTCAGTCGAGTCACAGCGGTGGGATCGTCGTCCTCGGCAAACAGGGCATTAAAACGCAGACTGCTGCGTGGGCTAATTTCATAATTCAGGTTTGCGCTGACCACGTTGGTGGTCTGCTCGTTAATCCTTTCTTCCCGTACCCTGTCATTGGCAGAGAAATCTCCCAATATGCTGCTTTCCTTGCTCACCTGGCGACCATAGCCGGGAGTGGCTGACGCGCTCAGTACAAAATTGAGCGCACCAGTTTGACCGCTAAAGGAGACTGACCCACCGGGTTCTGTCTCATGGTCGATAAATCGACTCATGTTGGCCTTATAGGAAATGCTGGTGCTGGACAGCTCTTCAAATAGCACCACATTAACAAGCTGACCACTGCCCCTGATATCAAGTCCACCAGAGGTGCCACGAATGATTTCTATGTAGTTAACCTGATCTGCGGTGATGCGGTTTAACTGGGCGCTGGTCTGGTTATTTTTGCCGGCGGTACGTTTGCCGTTAATGAGTATTTCATTGCTGTTGCTGCTGCCACCACCAAGTCCGCGCCCGCCTCTGGAAGCACTGCTGCCAGTGATACCACGGAGCCGTCCACCTCGAGAATTACCTCCAGTGGCCTGGCCGATACCGGGAATACGGTCCAGCATGTCCTGGGCGCTGACCGGTGAATATTCAGCGAAGTAGTCAGCCGAGTAGACAACAGTGGAGTCGTTGCCGACGTTATCCTGGCCAAAACTGAGTTGAGAAACGGTTACAGCGAACAAAATAGCCGCGAATTGAAATAAAGCAGTCGGCTGCCGGGGGGATTGTATCTGCACTAGCCTGAACTCACTGTTGATTTCGTCTGTGACCGCCACAGACACTGATGAAATAGAACGACCGAGCATTGCCTTGGTTCCACGTACTCTGCTACCACTGGAAAATACCAGCAGCAGAATTATAGGTGATGCACACCGGCTAATCTGTTACAAATTGTAGGAACAACGCGGGTATCCGAGTCTAAAGGCTGGTATTAGGACATTTCTCTCCAGGCTGTGCCTGAGTTACACTAGGGATCTGCAGGAACGTGGATTCATGACTGAACTACAGCCGCAAATTCCAGATCCGGGAAAAATTGATAATCGATCCTTCATGGCTCGATTGCTTAGCGGTGGCTACGGTTTGGCTGTCACCTACTGGTCGCTCTATTTCGCCGGTGCTGCGACGTTCTTCGTGCTCGGCAGTCAGGCCGTAGACAGTAAGGCGTGGCTGCGTTATCTGGTGCTGGTAGCGGTCATGATAGCATACACTGTGCTCCTCATCATCGGCGTGCGCGCAGCCTACAAGGGTCCACAACTATGGAAGGTCATGTCTCGTACATCTTCGGTTTTCATGATCATTAATATCCTTATAGGAATCAGTACCCTGGGCTTTGTGTACTAATACCTGCTAAAAAATCATGGCCTACACCACCTACCCGACAGCGGGATTCTTGCGTTAGACTAATCGATTCTGTTTAACTGCTGCTAATTCAGCAGTGCTGACAAGCAGAAATAAAGGGGGCTGATTTTTGGCTCAGACAATACCAACTAGCTTCACGCTCATCCTCAAGAAGGACTGTCCAACCTGCGCCTTGATAGAACCCATCATTGGCCAGTTGGCTGCCAGTTGCGCTGGCAATCTCAGCGTCTATGTGCAGGATGACCCCGCCTTTCCAACCAGCTACCCAGGCCGCATAGACGACACATCGCTCGAGTTTTCCTATCGAAATCAGATTGAAATCGTGCCCACGTTGATTCGGCAAACACAGGATTCGGCAGGCGAATCTCGCATCGTTGGCTGGGATAAAAGCCTGTGGCAGGAATTTACCGGCGTTGCCGACCTGGGTGCCGAACTCATCGATTTCAAACCTGGCTGTGGTTCCTTAACCCAGGACCCGGGTATGGAGGAATTGCTGGCTCTTAAATTTGGGGAAGCACAATTCAGTGCCCGCGAAGTTCAGGTTGCGGCCACGGCAGACATCATGGAAGCCTGTTACGAACGCGGCTGGACCGACGGGCTGCCGGTGGTTCCGCCCACAGCTCTACGGGTAATGAAAATGTTGAGCGGCAGCAAACGAGAGGCTGCTGAAATCATCGGCCGGGTACCCCCCGATAATGTCGAATGTAGTATTGAAAAACTTGCCATTAACGCGGTTATGGCTGGTTGCAAGCCCGAATATTTCCCCACCGTTATCGCCGCGGTTGAAGCAGCTTTGCAGGACCGGTTCTGCATGCATGGCCTGTTGTGTACGACTTATTTCTCTACCCCGGTAATGATAGTGAATGGCCCGGTTAGCCGACAAATCGGCATGAACAGCGGCGTCAATGCACTTGGGCAAGGCAACCGAGCCAATGCGACAATAGGCAGAGCGCTGCAATTGATTATTCGGAACGTGGGTGGTGGCATTCCCGGTGGCATTGACCGGGCGACCATGGGCAATCCGGGGAAATACAGCTTCTGCTTCAGCGAAGACGAATCCCATGACGACTGGAACTCGCTGGCAATGGACCGGGGCTTCTCTCGCGATGAGTCGGTGGTAAGCCTGTTTGCCGGTGACGGCTTGCAACCCATACTGGATCAACAATCCCGCACCCCGGAATCGTTGGCCAGGAGTATGGCCCTGAGTTTGAGCACCATGGTACATGCGAAATTATATGGCATGGCGGATGCGATTCTAGTTGTATCTCCCGAACACCGGCGGGTACTTCGCGCAGGTGGCTGGTCGAAAGAGGATCTGCGGCGCGCGCTTTACGGGGAATTAGTGGCACCAGGCTCTGAACTAGTACGCGGCGCCCAGGACATAGCCGAAGGCATGCCGCTTAGTTGGAAAGACAAGACACTGAATAAATTCAGGGAAGACGGGCTGCATATTGTCACCACCGGAGGCAAGGCTGGCCTGTTCTCAGCCATCATTAGTGGCTGGGTAGCTGCAGGTGAGCGCGGCAGTCAAATCGTTTCACAGAAAATTCCGTAAAATCATTTTGTAAGTAAAAGCTGGGGCACCTGCAAATCAAAATCATTAAATAGCGAGAAAGCAAATGACTACTCAAACCGTACTGCTAGACCCGACGGCGGAGCTGCAGCCAGTCGAACGGCAATTGTTGCCGCGACTGACGCAACTGGCTGGCGCCACCATTGGCCTGCTCGATATCTCCAAGCCTCGCGGCAAGGAGTTCCTCGACGAATTAGAGCAACAGCTGCTGAAAATGGGAGCCAAGGTGAAGCGCTACGCCAAACCCACCTTCGCCAGAGTCGCTCCGACCGAGCTCAGCCAGCAAATTAGCGTTGAATGCGACGCCGTCATTGAAGCCCTGGCCGACTGAGGTTCATGTACCTCGTGCAGTTTGCATGACATCATGAATCTGGAAAGCAGGGGACTTCCGGCGGGTTTCATCGCTTCCGCCGAATTTATTGAGGCGGCAGCAGCCCAGGGTAAATCCTTGGGCATAAAACCAGCCAGTGTTTTCGTACCGCATCCGATTCAAGACCGTACCGATGCGGAAATGGCGCAACTGGCTCAAGACGCACTGGAGGCCATTACCGACATGGTTTGCCAGCGCTAGCCGGCCGCGCACGACGAAGTCAACCAGGAGATCAGAATGTCCAGCGAAGCAGTTATTGTGTCCACCGCCAGAACTCCGATCGGCAAGGCCTAACGTGGTACGGGTGCTGCTGGCTTGTTTGAGGTTTACTAGTAACAAGCAGTATCGGCAAAATTTATCCTGGCTGCCTCATCAAAATTTGATGTCGGCAGCCTTTGGTTGCTTATCGCCGCTGCCTTGCTCGCATTAATATTGGCCATAAGAATGCTGCCAAACTCCCTCTCCATGGTCTCCTGGAAATCACGATCTACCGCCAGGTAACGCGCCACCCGGTCAGCAATATCTCGCAGAAAACTAAAGCCCAGTTCGGCTCTGTCCTCGATAGTCATCCTGCTGTTCTCAGGACCTGTATAAAATCGACACATGGCGCTGTCTGCGCCAAAGTCCCTGCTGAACTGTGCATAGAACTCGCTGAGAAAACTGAAAAATTCTTCGAGATCAGCTCCATCTATGCCGGGATTGTTCAGCAGGCGGCCACTGTCACGAAAAGTCCGCAGGGTGCTGGCGATGTATCTAAAGCTGGCTTCTGCACTTACTATCGATGCCGTTGAGTCGGCGGCGAGACTGGGCTGTACTGTAAAGCAACACAGCAGTATCGCTATGACGACACCGGCGCCATAGCGGCTAACTCTGAAAACCTTAATGACTTGCTGCGCTGAATCTTTCATTTTCTATCGCTTCCCTGCCTCAGACTTAACCGGGCCCAACCAGGTTATAGGGGTTGCCATAGAGATCACGAATCACCCCCGACACTCCCCAGGGCACGTCGGCGGCGGTTTCTACAATCTCTACCCCATTTGCTTCCAGGCGCAGCATATCCCCGCGACAATCGTCGCTATTCAGTACCGTGATTAAATTAGTTCCAACCCTGGATTTTTCATCCTCATTGCGAACCGGCATCAACACGATCTGGGTATCTCTATTGCCCGCTGGACTAATGGTTAACCAGCGCAGCTGCGGCACCAACTTATCGTTGTCCATGCAGACCTCAAAACCCAGATTCTGCTGATACCACTGCAAGGCTGCATCCTGATTGTCGACGTAAACCGTTATGTGTGAAACTCGCGTTATTGCCTTCTCATTACCATTTTTCAACTCCAGAAAACAGCGACGCTATTTGCCAGGTGTAAGCTCAAATTTACCAACAATCAAGGTTGGCACTGCAATTCAAATAATGCAGTGACCATTTGCCAACTTAAGTACGCGAATGGCCTGATAAACATTTGATCTTGGCTAAAAGAAAGATCGGATATTGAAGATTGAGAAAAATAAAGCAGACCAAAGTCGTCAGAAACGAACCCAGATTCCAGCATGGTGCTACACGTTAAAGTGACTGGCAGTGCGGATAAAAAAGGACAGTTTACTCAATTTGAAATTAATTAAGTAAGCTGTCCCCAATATTTAATTCCAGAACAACGCTCCCCCAATATAGGAAGTAGGAAGGGTACTGGCAACGCAACTCCAAGCATTGCAATGGCCTTCTTGCATAAGTTTTTCTGATGCTTTATGAAAGTCATTTATTCTTTAATTAGAGCCGCCTTGCTGTGCCAATCTCTCCTGAGCACGCGCCCCGCTGAGAATATTCTCCATGCCATAGTTGCCTTCGTGGCAGGCATATTCATAAATCTCATCTTCAGATTTGTCAAAATTAAGTATACGCGTATAGGGAGCCGTATAAGCTCCGGGGTCGTTAAAGGTCACGCTATATTCAAGAGTATTTGGACCAATCCGATTGAGCTTCTCGATCAACAGCTTGTTGCTCGCATCGAGACCATTGGTGCTCGCATCGGAAAAATTCGTGGTTTCTATGACTAGTGTATCGCCATCCCAGTAGCCCCGTGAATCGCCCATCCAAAGGCGAAGATCATCCGCTACATGGGGGCGTTCTACTAACGGAATTATTCTGGCGTCATGGGCCATTTCCTGCACGATGACAACATGATCTTTGGACTGAATGATCTGCCAGTAACTGTTGTATCCAGAACCCAGGTAAGGTGCACTAAAGCTCAAGCAACGTTCTCCCAGGCTCCTGTCGGTCCAGGATTCGGCAGGACGACTGCGTATTTCACCCCTGTCCCGCGCCAGGGCAATGGAAGCCTCAGTTCGAGGTGGATACTGCCCATTGGGTGGATCGACAATTTGCGATGTGCGGGTGTTAAGCGAATCGACCGTACGTTGCGCCATCCAGTCCTGACTGTAATTTCCAGTCTCGGTATCAGAAGAGCTTATGACACCCGAGAAGGCAGCGGCCAGGACACCGTTACCGAACAAGGCATCACCACCACTGGCCTTGATTTCTGCCACACGACGGTTCAGGAATGCCACGTCCTCTTCAGTCAAAAATTCCTTATCACCAAATACTTCGAGGCGCTCTACTGGCGTCACTGAGTTGTTGGCCCAGACCCCCTGTAAATCGGCATGGCCGTCTACGGTTCTGGGTAATGTCCAATCATCCGCGGCCTGAGCAGTCACGGCTAAACATAGCAGCATAAATAATGCCGCAGTTTTCGATATGGAAATAAAAGAACTCATGAAACACCTCCTGTTAAATATTATTGTTTTCCAGGGACGCCAGCAACCCGGCAACCATGGAGTCAGCACGCTGAACAAACTATCCCCTTACTCAATTTTGAACAAGGACGGCGAGACTAACAAAGAGATTCATTCGCCTTGAAGTATAAGTCGAATAAAAGCTATGTCAATTGAAACCCCACGCCTTCATTTGGCAAAAACTATCGTTCTGCGAACACTGAAAACCTCTGAAAACCCGGAAATCTCCCTCAAACTCCACAAGAGAAAAAAGGGGGACACTAATAAGATAGTAAGTTATAGCTCTTCATTAACAGGGGTAGGAAATCGGGTGCAGTGAGCTCGAAGCCGGGCTCAAGGTTTTGATTACAACCTAAACTCACGTTAGCGAATCGTTAACGCAGCGTTAAAAATCCTATACCAGATTACGGGATGTTCCCCCGGGTACTCAATTCAATTTTATACAGCCCGGTTCGGGCTGTCATATACAACGTGCTGCCATCACCTCCCCAAGCGACGTTGGCAGGCACCTCGTCGGGCTTGATGGTGCCGAGGTGTTTACCGCTGGGGTCGAAGATCCATACACCACCTGGGCCGGTTGCAAAAATATTGCCGTTCACATCCACCTTCATGCCATCGGCAGCGCCGGTTTCGGTTTGGTCATTGACATCAAAGAAGACCCGGCCCGCGCCAAGTGTGCCGTCGTCCATTACATCATATGCCATCCAGACTTTGTTGTCGGCGTCGGAGTTTGCCACGTACAAGGTGCTCTCGTCGGGGGAGAAGGCTATGCCATTGGGTCGGGTCTGGTTGCTTACCAGCAATTCCAGTTCACCGTCGGGACTAAGCCGATAGATGCCGTTGAAATCCAGCTCCCGTGCCGGGTCGTCTTCCAGTCCAGGAAGGCCATAGGGCGGGTCGGTAAAATACAGCCAGCCATCCGATTTGTAGGCAGAATCATTGGGGCTGTTCAGGCGCCGCCCCTGATAGTTGTCCGCCAGTACGGTGATGCTGCCATCCCGTTCACGTTGGGAAACTCGACGGTTGCCGTGCTCGTTAAGTATGAGCCTACCTTGAGGGCTGATGTTAAGGCCGTTGGAACCCACCGAATTGGTTTCGCTCTCACCTTCGAATACCGGCTGCATAAATGTACTCAGCCCGTCTTCGGGATCCCAAATGTGAATCGCATTACTACGCAGATCACTGAACATCAAGTGACCGGGGCCCCTGTGCCAGACTGGTCCTTCAGTAAAAGCAAAACCACCTGCCAATTTCTCAATCCGGTAGTTGGCTGGAACCAGAGCATCCAGTGCATCGTCCATTTTGATCACGGTACCCGCACTGCTTGAATCCTGCGCTAATGACTTGCCTGAGACAAAAGCTAATAGCGCAACTATCAGCAATGATTTTTTGTAGCTCGAAGGCTTCTTGATTCAATACTCCCGGTTTCTAATTTGCGTTATTAATCCCGCCGGCAGCTGTTAAAAACCCTGCCGTTGCCTTTTTAGTTGCCTTTGCCGTTCTTAAATGGCTAACCGACCGGTGGAATTCCCCAGTGTTTCGATGGGCACACCTAGTCGATCCAGCAGGCTTAGATGCAGGTTAGTCAGTGGTGTGTCTACAGGGAATTGTAGATGACGTCCCCCAGCACCTGCCGCACCTCCTCCAAGCAGGATAGGTAGCTCGCCGGAGTAATGTGTATTGCTTTCGGCCATGCCGGCACCGTATACAATCATCGAATTATCCAATAGTGAGCCGTCGATATCGGGTGTCGAGCGCAGCCGCTCAAGGAAGTTGGCGAAGAAGGTCATGTGGTATTGGTTAATCTTCAGGAGTTTTCCCAGTTTTACCGGGTCTCTCTGATGATGGGAGATGGGATGATGGGCATCGGCTACACCGATCTCGGCGTAGGTGCGGCCAGTAATTTCCCGTCCCATCATGAAGGTTGAGACGCGAGTCATATCAGTCTCAAACGCCAGTGCCATGAGATCGAACATTAGTGAAGCGTGCTCGGCGAAGGTGTCTGGAATCCCCGCCGGCTGATCGATCACGGGTAGCTCGCGGTCACCTTGAGTCTCTGCCAATTGAATGCGCCGTTCAATATCGCGTACTGCTCCAAGGTACTGGTCCAGCTTAACCTGGTCCGATGCGCCCAGCTGGCGGGACAGTTCGCTGGCACGCTCGGTAACTGAATCAAGCAGGCTCGCGTCCTTCTTCCGGCGTGCGCGGCGAACTTCCGGGCCGGTACTACCACTGTCCCCGAACAGACGTTCAAACACCGCACGGGGGTTGTTTTCCATCGGTAATGGTGTGGTCTCATTGGCCCAGGAGATAGTATTGGTATAGGCGCAGCTAAATCCTTCGTCGCATGAGCCGGCAAAATCACGTCCATCGATAGCGAGCTCCAGGGTAGCCAGCTGGGTTTCGCCACCCAATACCCTACCTGCGATTTGATCCATTGAGATACTGGCTTTGAGATTGGAGCCATTGTCCCGCTTCGATGCAACCCCGGTCAGAAAGTGTGTAGAAGCACGAGCATGGGGGCCTTCGCCGTCTACGCCACGCAGGCCAGTGAGCACATTCAGCTGCTTGCGAAATGGCTCGAGAGGTTGCAGGATCGATGGTAATTCGAAGTCGGTGCCAGCGGTGGTTGGAGTCCAGTGATCCATCCGCATCCCGTTCGGAACATAGACTATGGCGAGTCGACGTGCCTGTTTACTGGCTGGGTTACCGGCTGCCGCCAGTGCCGGTATCATTGCATCAAACAGCGGCAGCGCCAATGCGGCGCCCAAACCACGCAGCATAGTTCGGCGCGGGATAGCTTTCTTGGTGATGATGATCATTATTGTGACCTCTGCATCCGGAATGGGTCGCTTTGTACGATTCCCACAATGATAGACGACCAGCTGTAATTCTCCAATGCCGCTGCGCGAGTTATGTTACGCACAGACGGCTTGTCGTAGTATTCGGGGCTGCGTCCGATAGCATAAGCCAATAGCTTTTCAGTCACCGTAGCACTGAACTGCTCCCCACGCTCTAACAGCAGCGTGCGCAGCCCCAGGGGCCCGTAGAACTCAGTCCCGTTTGGCAGCTGCCCGGAGGCATCTATGGCCAGATCCGCTTCCCCGGTAATCCGCCATCTGCCAATCGCGTCGTAGTTTTCCAGTGCCAGCCCCAATGGATCCATCGGCGCATGGCAAGATCTGCAGACTGGGTTTTCTCGATGTTTGATCATGCGATCGCGAACTGTGGCCGGTTGGCCATCCTCACCGTTATCCGGCAAATCCGGCACATTTGGTGGTGGCGCTGGAGGCGGTGTGCCCAGAATATTAGTTAGCACCCATTTGCCACGCAACACCGGCGAGGTTCGATTAGCATAGGAGGTGGCAGTAAGCAGACTGCCCTGACCCAGTATACTGCCTCTCTGTTCGGCAAGCTCACCAGTAAGAGCCACACGGCGAAAATGGCTGCCATAGACACCGGAAATACCGTAGTGCTCAGCAAGCCGTTCGTTGACATAGGTGTAGCCAGCCCCGAGCAGATCCAATACGCTGTGGTCTTCACGTAACATGCTCTGAAAGAAGAGTTCGCTTTCTTGTCGAAACGCGTCACGTAGATTTTCATCAAACTCAGGAAAAGCCACTGCATCAGGTACCAGACTGGGAAGATTGCGCAGGTAGAGCCACTGGGCGGCGAAGTTATGCACCAATGATCTCGATCGAGAATCACTCAACATGCGTCTGCTTTGCTGCTCTAGAATTTGCGGGTTTTGTAGTAAGCCGTTCTCCGCGGCTTCAAGTAATTCGCTATCGGGTATGCTACTCCACAGAAAAAAAGATAGCCTTGAAGCAAGCTCAAGATCGCTCAGCTTATAGTTGGTACCGGGCTCGATAGTGCCGGGATCACGCTCAACGCGGAACAGGAAATCGGGCGAGATGAGCAATCGTTCCAGCGCCAATTGAATACCCGCATCAAAGCTGCCTTCATCGCGTCCAGCGCGGTAAAAATTCATCAGTGTGGCCAGATCGGAGTTTTCCAGTGGTCTGCGGTAGGCGCGCCGGGCCAATGACGACAAAATCTCACTGGCGCAGGCATCTTCCTCCGTTGCTGTGTCGTTAGCCGGCTGGCAGCTAAACACGGCCCTGCGGCTCGGTGTATTCCCCGGCCCGTTAGTTTCGAAAGGGCCGGTAATCGCCACCTGTTCGACTGCCGCATCGCCGTCCCGCATTTCATTCACAGCCGCTGCGAAAACACTCTGTGGTGGTTGTAACACGCCTTCGGGTTCGGTTAATTTGCGGACAAAGGAAACGCCGACGATATGCGGCCCCGCTTCTGCCGGAAACCTGAACCGCAGATTGGAGTCGGCAAACAGCATATACTGTTCCCACTCAGGATCACCAAATTGGTTACCCCCGTAACTGGCAGGTGCCTGCAGTACATCTGGTTCTTCGCCACCGAAGGTAAACGTTCGTACCAGCACCCCGTCGAGACGAACTTCAAGTTCATGGCGTGAGCCCATGCCACGGACATAATTTACGTAGTTCCTGTGCAGCCTGATTGCCAGATCGTACTCTCCCTCCACTGGAAAATAATGACTGATACCAATACCGCCCCGTGACCCGAAAGGGAGAACGTCGCTCATGCGGTCATTCTGCTTATAAAGAATTGGCACTTCGTAGGTGTCGGCCACAGGTCCCAGTGGCTCCTCACCGACAGCCAATCGCGCCGTCTTGCGTGCTGCCGACAGGTAGCGCTCCATCAGGGCGGGCGAGATCGTCAAGCCATCGGCAATGTTATCAAAACCATAAGCATCGATATCGTCCGCTGGCAATAGTACCTGCACGTCGACATCCAGCGCGAGCAGATCGCGCACGGCGTTGGCATATTCGGCACGGTTGAGTCGATGTAAAGACTCGGTGCGCCCGGGGTTTGGGTTCGCGGCTGCAAACCTGTCGAGCTCGGATTCGAACCAGTTTATAAGCGCGTCATATTCATCGGCTGCGGGACGGGGCATGCCCACCGGCGGCATCTGACCCGAGCGCAGCTTCCCCAGTATGCGTTCGGGGATATGACCGAATGCGCCGAGCTGCGATAGATCCAGGCTGCTGAAACTGAGGTCGGCTACTCGAGCCTGGTCGTTATGACAGCTGCTGCAATATTCCGCGAGGATTTCCTGCAAGCCATCAATCTGGTCTGCCAATGCTGATTGCGCCTGTGCCTGATTTACCATCGCAACGGCGAACAGTGTAGAGAAGAGCAGCACGGCGGCACGCAGTGGTACTCTGAAAAAACGCGGAGCTAACATGTCGGGTGACCGCATCAAGCAGACCTTACATTATTTGGGCTATACCATTCTTGCCCGGGTGTGGTTCGGCGACATGCCAAGCTTCCCAAGCTAGATTGCCACTACTTCAATGGGGTGTCAATGTCGAAACGAATATCGTAACATGGGTTCACATGAATAAAACACCCTGTTCCAGAAAGCTAGGGCACCTCTTTATCATACTAGCTACATTGCTCGCCTGGCCAATTGCTGCTTTGGCGCAAGACGCGACGAGGATCTCTTCACCTGCAATTATCGAGGCGCTAAAAACGGGGGACATTGAAGTCGCCCGCAGCCTGGTCGCAGCAGGAGCTAATGTGAATGCACCTCAGGGCGACGGTGCCACGGCGCTGCACTGGGCGGCACATCAGAACGATGTGGATGCTGCCACTTTACTGATTGCAGCCGGCGCTGACGTTAACGCAACAAATTCATTGGGTGCCACCCCACTGTGGTTGGCAGCACTCAATGGCAGTGCGCCAATGCTAGAGCTGCTTCTGGGCGCTGCCGCGAACCCGAATACATCACTGATAATGGGTGAGACACCGTTGATGACCGCTGCCAGGTCGGGCAATTCGCAATCGGTAGAGTTACTGCTGCAACAGGGTGCGAATGTCAATGCAGTTGAGCTCGAACGGGGGCAGTCTGCACTGATGTGGGCGGTGGCCCAGCGGCACGCTAACGTTGCCCGTCTGCTGATCGAGAACGGTGCCGACCTGCACGCACGCACGCAGGTGTGGTATCAACTGGAGAACACGGCCGGTAACACTAACCCCAGCGGCAATTACCGCATGGCCCATGGTGGGTCTACGCCGCTTCTGTTTGCCGCGCGTAATGGTGATGTCGAAACCGCGCGCGTGCTTATCGAGGCCGGTGCCGATATTCAGGGCACTGAAGCCTCTGGCGCCAGTGCGCTGGTTATTGCAGCTCACAGTGGACACGAATCCATGGCTTTGTTTCTGCTGCAACAAGGTGCGGACCCCAATGCCGCCGGAGCCGGGTATACGGCGCTGCACGCGGCGGTACTGCGAAGTGAAGTGGAATTGGTTCGCTCCTTGTTAGGCCGTGGCGCAAATCTCAGCGCGCTCATCGAGCACGGTACACCGGGCCGGCGTTTCAGCGCTGATTTCAGTATCCGCTCCCAGTTGATTGGCATGAATGCATTCTGGCTTGCCGCCAAATATGGCGAAGTTGAGATTCTCAACACGCTACTCGAACGTGGAGCCGATCCGTTCTACATCAGCGAGAGGGGCGTAACTACCCTGCAAGTGGCCATGGGTAATTCTGGTTCATCGCTGGTTTATCGACGCGATCGTATTGGCAACGCAGCGCCGAATCTGGAAGCTGAAGAAAGTCGTACCTTGGAATTGGCACGTACCCTCATCGACCTGGGTGTCGAGGTTAACGCTGCCGATAGCCGGGGTCAAACCGCTCTGCATCATGCCGTACTCAAAGACTTCGATTCAGTTGTTGATTTTTTGATCTCACGCGGTGCTGATGTTGATGCGGCGAATGAGCGTGGGCAGACGCCTCTGGTGCTGGCTGAAACCACTCAGACCATTCCGGGCACCAACGGATTGCGGGGAACCCGTCCGCAGGTGGCTGAGGTATTGCGACGTTGGGGCGCGCGCTAGTATATGCCAGAGGGGCCAGGTGTTTTTGTCATTCCACAGCTCTGCTTTAAGTAGATCGAGATGTGTTCAAAAACGGATTGGATGCCGTCAAGCAGTCGCCTACCAGCGCGATGGCGGGATCTATAACGCCATCGCCTCGGGGAATTTCGCCGCCAGCACCGAGGCCGTGGCTGCAGACACCCGCATTCCGGAAGCTGGGCATCTGTTTGCTTTCAGATCGAAGCAGGACGAGTGAGAAAGCATTCGGGGGTCAAAGCCTGATCCCATGGCGCTCCTGCTTGAAGAACCGGTACCAATAGTTTAGATTGTTGGCCAGTGTTACACCCATTTTCCGTCACTATTGCTAGGAGCGGCACCATGAAAACGATTGTAAACTTAGGCAGCCTGATCTTGTCCTTGTGGCTGATTAGCAGCCCGGTAATGGGGCAGTCTGACAGTGATTGGCAAATGCCAAGAACCATCGATGGTCATCCCGACCTGCAAGGAGTATGGGAAAACAACACGATCACTCCGGTAGAACGCCCCGAAGTGTTTGGCGACAAGGAATTCCTTACCGATGAAGACTTAGTTTTTTTACAGAAACGCATCGCTGAAATAGAAGCGGCGGGTGAGGACGCCCTGTTTGGAGACGGTGTGTTACAAGCGGCGTTCAGCGGTGAAATCGTCTCTTATGACTCATCGACTGGTAACTACGATTCCCAGTGGATGGCAAACCGCACTATCCACCGTCGCACCTCGCAGATTATCGATTCCATCAACGGTAAATTCCCAGCACGCACCGAAATTGCCATCGCGACGCAGAATGATCTTGCCCAACATCGCCAAGATCATCCGGCCGATACCTGGCTGGATCGCGGGCTAAGTGAACGTTGTCTGTCTTTCGGTGCGCCGACCCTCCACTCCGGTTACAACAGTTATTGGCAGATCGTGCAGACCGGGGATACTGTGGCCATTATTCAGGAAATGATCCACGACGTGCGCATCATTCCCCTGGTGGACAAACCCCATATCGATGATCGTATTAAACTGTGGCACGGCGACTCACGGGGCTATTGGGATGGTGACACCCTGGTTATTGAAACCACCAACTACTCCGACAGAAGCAGCGAGGGACCCGAAGTTTCAAGGAAAGTAAATGTCGAACGTCTGACTCGAACCAGTCATGATGCTATGCAGTATATTATTACTTCCGATGATCCCGGCACCTATACGGCGCCGTACACCCGGGAAATTATCCTCGATCACTCGGAAGATGAGATTTATGAATATGCCTGTCACGAAGGCAATTATGGTATGGCGAATATTCTTTCGGGTCATCGGATTGAAGAACAAATGGCTAAGGAATCCGGCCCCCGCTAATTATTGATCAGACCCTGATCGAGGGGTAGAGGTAATGCTGCCATGTGCTCATTGCCAGCCGCAAGCGAACGCACAGGATGAAAAAAGAGAACAAAAGCTCTGCTTCTACACCTACACCAGATGCATTGACATCAGCGGATTTTGCGGGGATTATTCTCCACAGCTAGCACCAGTGTCCAGAGGAGATCAGGGATGCGAGACCGGTTTGGAAGATGGGCCACCGCGATGGCCCTCATCTCGGTCGGCCTGTTGTTCGGCGTGACCAGCGCCACGGCGCAGACGTCGGACTATCGGGCAGCCCGCACCGCCGCCGGAAACCCGGACCTGAACGGCATCTGGCAGGCCATCAACTCAGCCAATTGGAACATCGAGCCCCATGCTGCCAGTCCTGGTATGGTCCGGGAACTCGGTGCGATCCCCGCAATACCGGCAGGACATGGCGTCGTCGACGACGGCCAGATTCCGTACACTCCCGAGGTCCGCGCACAGAGGGACTAGAACTTCGCCAAGCGCCTGGAACTTGACCCTGAGATCAAATGCTACCTACCCGGTGTGCCGCGCGGCACCTACATGCCCTATCCATTTCAGATCATTCAGGGCACTGGCCACGTCATGGTAGTACATGGATACGCTGGCGCGGTGCGCACCATCTACATGGACAACCACACCCTGCCGCCCGCCCCCACCTGGATGGGTTGGTCGAACGGCAGTTGGGATGGCGAAACGCTGGTGGTCGATACCATGGGCTTCAACGATCGGGCCGGGAACTTCCATAGCGATGCCCTGCATGTCATCGAACGCTTCACTGCGCGCAGCGCGGACACCATGATGTATGAAGTCACTATCGAAGACCCGAAGGTGTTCACTCTACCCTGGACTATGAGCATGCCCCTTTATCGGCGCGTCGAGGCGAACGTAGAGATTTTAGAATTCAGATGCGTGGAGTTTGTAGAAGACCTGATATACGGTCACCTGCGCAAGCAACCGGATAACTCGAAGTCATGAACCCGTGCCCAGGAGAATACAGATGAAGCATCGAGTTTTTCAGTCAATCAGCCTTGTCGCCGCGGTGCTGACAATCTCGCTACTGGCGGCAAATCCGCTTGCCGCACAGCTGCCAGACCCGAGCCCGGCCCCGGGTTACACGATGCCCCGCACCCCGGACGGGCATCCAGACCTCGGGGGGGGGGGGGTTCTGGTCGAATGCAACCTATACACGCTTGCAACGGCGCGATGGCGTGGCCGGCGCATTCTACACGGCGCAAGAAGTCGCTGACATCGAAGCGCGAGCGAGGGAGCGTGAAAGCGCTCAGACCGTCCCGGGCAACCACCGCAGACGTGCACTATGACTTCACTCAGTTCGGACTCGACCGCAGTCAGGCCACGCTTGCAACCGGCCTTCGAACCTCACTCATATTCGATCCCCCGAACGGTCGAATCCCTCCTCTGACGGCGTCAGGCGAACGCATCATGGCAGACCGTGAAGAAGCGGCGCGGCTCAGGGGTGGACGCTACGACGCGATCGAAAACGGCTCGCTGGGCGAACGTTGTCTCATCATGGCAGGAGCCGGTCCGCCAATGATGGACGCGGGTTATAACAGCAACTACCAGATCGTGCAGAATCGGGATTACGTCATGATTCTCGTTGAAATGATTCATGATGCCCGCCTCATTCCTCTGGATGGTCGCGAGCAAGCCGACTCCAATGTTCGGCAATGGATGGGCACTCCGCGGGGTCATTGGGAGGGCGATACGCTGGTAGTCGAAACTGCAAATTTTAATGGCAAGAACCCTATTTTTAGATCCACCGAGAACAAACGTGTGACCGAACGGTTTACCCGAATCGACGCCGAAACGATTGTTTATAGATTCACAATCGAAGATGAAACAATGTGGACTCGCCCCTGGTCCGCCGAACTTCTGCTGAAGGAAACAATCGGTCCGATCTTCGAACACGCCTGCCACGAGGGTAATTACGGTATGGCTAACACCCTGGCCGGTGCTCGCATGGAAGAGCGGCTGGCGACGGAAGCAGCGGCGGTGCAAAAAAAGAATTGAGGAGGAAACTCGATGCAAACTCGAATGATAGTTGCGATCGCAGGTGTCGCGTCAGCGCTCTGCGCCATTCCCGTGTGGGCCCACCATGCGTTTGCGGCAGAATTTGACGTCAACCGGCCGCTGGCGCTGGAAGGCACACTCACCCGCTGGGAAATGATCAATCCCCACTCGTGGTTCTACATTGACGTCGAAGGTCCTGACGGCGAGGTCGAGCAATGGCAGATCGAGGGCGGCAGCCCGAATCAACTGATACGCCTGGGCGTGATGCAGTACACGGTGCCGGTGGGAACGCTGCTGGTCGTCGAGGGCTATCACTCCAAAGACAGGACCAACAAAGCGGTGGGCAGAAATTTTACGCTCGCCGATGGCAGCCGCTTGTTTCTCGGCGGTTCGGCCGCCGACATTCCTCAGTAGGAAGCGTTAACAGCTGTACAGTGGGGTCAGGTCTCCAATGGCAAATTCTCACTGGACGACGTCATACTATCCTGGACAAAGTTTGTGATCCGATATTTTGCGATCTACTCGTCAAAGGATTTTACGCTACCTCTGCCGAACTTCCTGCCGGCGACAATTTTCTTGTTTTTCAAGCGCCGTTCTTTAGCTGCTCTGCCGGGCCTGGTCGCGATCCGCCGGACACGTTCCCTGGTTGCCTCTGCAACCAGAGCATGGAGGCGTGCAATAGCATCCTGCTTGTTCTTCTCCTGACTCCGAAAGCGCTGCGCCTTGATGACGATAGAAGCATCTTTATTAATGCGACGGTCTCTATACCCGATCAACTTCTGCTTGATCTCCCAGGGCAAACTTGAACGATTGATATCGAACCGCAGGTGTACGGCGGTCGACACCTTGTTCACATTCTGACCACCAGGCCCACCGGCACGGATAGCCATGAAATCAATTTCAGATTCTAATATCGTGATCTCAGCCATTGTCTGCAGTATCTTCTATTTCAACCCTTGTGGTTATGCCACCATCCTACAGGATTATGGAGGCCCTCTGAACATGCCTGTAGAAAAATTGACAGCGTTACCAGCAGGAAATCGCCAATCGCGGCGTGGCTATTTTGTTAGTGGAACAAAATTATCCATTGCCCTGAAAATATCGCATCGGCTGTATGTCATGGGGCATGCTAAGCTTGTGTATGCAGGCACTCCCAATAGCCTGCTGCAAGCAGATGACGTACCAGCAAAATGGCTGGAAGTCTAAGACAGCGTTGGCTGCACACAGTTTGGCGAACAACAGGCGCTATATGAAACCTCTATTCAAGCTGCTTTTGCTGGCAATTCTGAGCCTGCCTTTTCAAGCATTGATGGCCTGGGATAGCGTTGGTCACCGCCTCAGTGCGGCGGTGGCCATGGAATTTCTGAGCAATGACAGCAAAGCGCAACTGCTCACCATACTCGAGCAGCATCCGCGCTTCGAAGCCGACTTTCTAGCCCAGATGCCCGGCTTCATCGATACCAGCGATGACGAACAAATGCTCGTATGGCTATTAGGTCAGGCAGCTTTCTGGCCTGATCTTGCGAGGAGTCTTGGCGCTAACGCAGCGCAGCATTACAACCACCCGCCCTGGCACTATATCGATGGAGCCTGGGTTCGTGGTGCTGTCTCCGCACAGGGAAACATCTATGTGGGAGTAGCGAGTTTCGCCGACATCGACGGTGCAGATGCTGCGTCGATCCGCACTGAGCAGCAAGCCGACAATATAATTACCGCGCTGGATTACAACACCACAGTGTTAGCCGACGACAACCGAGCACCGGCTGAACGCGCCGTTGCGCTGTGTTGGGTATTGCATCTAATCGCTGATATACACCAACCCCTGCATACCGGTTCGCTGTTCTCCGCCGGCGTTTTTAAACGCGGCGATCGCGGCGGCAATGGCATAGCTACCGACGCTGGCAATCTGCACTCACGCTGGGATCGCTCCCTGAGTGCTGCGGGCCTGGTGGAGACGCTGCCTCTGGTGCTGCAGGAGCTCGCTGCAATTGCCCCGACCGAAATACAAACCATGGCGTCCGACTGGTCACAGTGGATGGCCGAGAGCCGCGAAATACTTTTGACAAATGTGTATACCGAGGTCATGCGAACAGAGATTGCCGCCGCCGATCGCTCTGGACGCAGATTGCCGACATCCCCCCTAGCGTCTGCTTATGTAACGCAGATGCAGGATATCTCCCGCCAACGCATTGGTCTGGCCGGTCTGCGCCTGGCCATTTGGATTGAAAACAATCTGATTCCATAGCCAGGTGCCGGAGTTGCGGTTCAATTGCTATGGGCACGCTCCGATGTCTGCTCCTGTGTAGCAACCAATCGCCGGCAATAGAAAAGGTGATAACAAGCGTTAGTGTTCGACAGCTCGTAATAGACCTTCTTTAAGAACTAAATCGTAACTAGTCAATATCACTATCTTTATACATCAGCGCCGTAACCTGCTCTGAAACCAGACCAATTAGAAACACCAGGATCGCAGTCATAAACAGCACCGCGCTCATATTGGTAAACCGGCCATCGGTGACGAAGGTATAAAAATAGTAGGCACAGCCAGTGAAGAAGAAGCCTACAGATGCGGGCAAAAATATCTTTAAGAGTGAATACAAAGTCCCAACTTTGAAAATGATCAATAGAAACCTGACACCATCCTTGAGCAGACTGATATGACTCTCGCCCAGACGCTGCTCGGTTTTTATTGGGATGTATCCAACCGAGTATCCTGCACGAAAGAAGGCCATAGTACAGGTGGTGGGATAGGGAAACCCGTTAGGCAGTAAATACAGAAACTCTCTGAATTTATGTGCCCTGACAGCACGAAAACCTGATGTGAGATCCAAAATTTTATGGCCCGTGATCAGTGAAGCCAATTTATTGTAAATACCGTTAGCAAGTGCGCGATAAGAATCGGCCTGCGATTCCTTGTCCCTGGCACCCACAACCATATCGTAATCTTTATCCAACTGGGCAAGTAACAGAGGAATATCCTCAGGTTTGTGCTGGCCGTCGCCATCCAGAAACACTATCACGTCGCCGGTTGCGGCCCTCGCTCCGGTTTTTATGGCAGCACCATTACCCTTGCTATAAGGGTGCGAGACTACTCGAACGCCGTGTTGTTCACACAGGCTTACGGTGTCATCGGTGGACCCATCATTGACCACAATAGTTTCTGCGTCGGGCAT
>CAVOFA010000016.1:0-36573 GCA_963694865.1 Gammaproteobacteria bacterium
ATGCACTACGATAAACAGACTAAGTTATTAACCCGGATGGGCTAATGTGCCTCTTAGATCAGAGCTAACTTTGTCCAAGATGGTTTGACGACGTACAGGTAGGTCAATCCAGCGTAGTGTTTGGCGCTTCCCATGTGCTCCAACTACTCTGAGCTATCGATGTCGATGGGCGGACAGACAACGGTGAGAATGATCTGGGTTGAATCAATCAGGGAGCGTCGCCGCTCCCTGATTTGCAGCAGACCTTAAACCTGAGCCACAGGATTGGTGCGAGACAGATCGTGATTCTTGATCGGTAATTCCCGTACTCGTTGCCCGGTTAATATATAGATAGCATTGGTCACGGCGGCAGCAATAGGCGGAGTTGCAGGTTCTCCCAGTCCGCCAAGTGCTTCTCCGGATTCAACGATATGCACATCGATTTCCGGTGCCGTCGCCATCCTCACCATTTCGTAGTCTCGAAAATTATTCTGTGCAACCTGGCCGGTTTCGATGGTGATCTCACCATACAGCGCGGCCGTAAGTCCGAAAATAATGCCACTTTCTACCTGGGCTTCAACGGTGTCTGGATTGACAGCGAAGCCGCAGTCAATGGCGCAGGTTACCTTGTGCACGATAGCTTCGTTGTCATCGCCAATTGAGACTTCTGCAATTTCGGCGACGATGCTGCCAAAACTTTCCTGCACGGCGATGCCGAGAGCATGACCTGTGGCTAAGTCCTGGCCGTAGCCCGCTGCCTCGGCTGCGACTTCGAGCACCTTGCGATGACGCGGGTGTTGCTGCAGCAATTCCATGCGCAACTGATAGGGGTTTTTGCCGACACGATGAGCGATCTCGTCGACAAATGATTCGGTGAAGAAAGTCTGTTGCGAATGGTCCACACTACGCCAGGCGGCTATCGGCACATGGGTATCGCCATCTACAACGCGGATGGATTTATTCGCAATACCGTATGGAATGTGTGATGCCCCGGGAGTTTGTATCGGTCCGGTAAAGCGGTTGTGCCATGCCAGCACGTTGTTATTGGCATCGAACCCTGCCTTGAAGTTACTGGCGACTGCGGGCCGATAGTAGTCTTGCTGCATATCGTCCTCGCGGCTTAATACGGTTTTAACCGGCACATCGAATTCCCTGGCGATAAGTGTCGCGTGATCGATGACATTCCAGTTGAATGGCAGGCGTCTACCAAAACTACCACCTAAATAGCTGTGATGGAAGGTCGCACCGTCTTCGGCAACGCCGGCAATGGAGGCCACCCTGGCCTTTATGCCGAGGGCATCCTGAGTGCTGGTCCAGACGTCAACCTTGTTGTCGTGAATGTACACGGTGCAATTCATCGGTTCCATAGCGGCGTGGGCAAGATAGGGAACCCGGTACTGGGCTTCGATGACATCGGCCGCCGCTTCCAGTGCGGACTCTGCATCACCAATCTCGAATGCCTTACTGCCATTGCTGTCTGCTAGCTCACGATCGAAGCCAGCAAAAATCTCAGCGCTGGAAGTTGTATCGTTGCTGGATGTCTCGAACACCGCGGTTACCAACTTCAGCGCTTCCTTGGCACGCCAGTAGCTGTCAGCGACTACAGCGACCGAATCCTCCAGTTCAACGACACGCTCTACACCGCGCCGGTTCAGCGCGGCGGCAGCATCAACGGAAATTAGCTTGGTGCCAAATACTGGGGCAAAGCGTATGGCTGCGTACAACAACCCTTCAGGTTGAGCATCGAGCCCGTATTGGGCGGAGCCGTTTACCTTGGCCGGGATGTCCACACGCGAGATTGCTTTTCCCATGATGGTGTATTGGGAAGGAATCTTTAACAATGGATTTTCCGGTGGTTCCAGCAGGGCGGCGTCGGTTGCCAGATCACCATAGGCGATAGACCGGCCACTGGCGTTATGCAGCACGTGACTCAGCTGAGTGGTGCACTCATCGGCTTCCACACCCCACCTACTGGCAGCACATTGGATCAGCATTTGTCGTGCCGCCGCGCCTGCTGTGCGCATGGCGAACTCGCCGGTGTAGCGCACCGATGAACTGCCGCCGGTGACCTGAAGGTTCATAATTTCAGCAACTTTAACGGCGCTTACACTCACCAGTCCCATGAGGAAACTTGGTACTCCGAATTCGCCGGCGAAGCCTTTGACCAGGTGGCTGTTGGCAAACAGGTCGATAGCCGGGGCCTGTTCAACATTGACTAATTCCCAATCGGCATCCAGTTCATCGGCAGCCATCATCGGCAGTGAGGTGTGTACGCCCTGGCCCATTTCAGAGTGAGGCACATAGACCGTGACTTCATTGTTGGCATCGATTTTAAGAAAAGAAGTGACATAGTGCTCGCCGTTGCCGGCAAGCTCGGTGTTGGCTTGTCGGTGTTTGCTGGGCCTGGTGGCGGAGTAACCAATTAGTACACCACCGCCAACCAGGGCCGTGGTAAAGAGAAAACGCCTTCTGTTTACTTTCATCAAAGTTTCCCTCAGCCCTTATGCGATTGCCAGTGAACGAATGGCCTTGCGTACCCTGGGGTAAGTGCCACAGCGACAGACATTGGTGATGTTGCTATTGATCTCCGCATCCGTAGGATTCGGGTTCGCCGCCAGCAACGAGGAAACAGCCATGATCATGCCGGACTGACAATAGCCGCACTGAGGTACTTGGTGATCTATCCAGGCCTGCTGCACCGCGCTCAAATCTGGTGCCGAGAGATTTGCGCCGGTGGCGACGGCGGCAAGACCTTCGATGGTAGTAATATTCTGCCCTTCCACCGTGCTAACTGGCGTAACACAACTGCGCACCGCGCGGCCGTTCACATGTACCGTGCAGGCGCCGCAGGAGGCTATGCCACAGCCAAATTTGGTGCCGGTCATGCCCAGTTCATCCCTGATAGCCCACAGTAGGGGCATCTCTGGCTCTATATCCAGATTCTGCTCAATACCATTTACCTTAAAAGTTGCCATTGTCAATCCTCTCGCTGGACCTTATAGATGCTGTTAACCGAATGCATGTTTAGCAGCAGAGTATAGCAGCAAGGTATCTGCATCAATACGCAAATGCGGCCAAGGGCTGCATTCAAACAGGAGTTGGCAACAACACCTCGTTTGCAGATTTGTAGCGCAGCGGTAGGGTATAGTCGCAACGTTAAGAAGCAGTCAACCCTACACACCAGTGGAATGAAATTTATGCCTGAGTCCCCGCCTCTGGAATCAATTCAGTTTGAGTACAGCGCTCTCGAATCGGTTAACGCTGGGGCGGCATTGGTTAAATTATAGTTATAGGAGAGATAGGCTGCACCGGGGCTTATTTCGGTTGACTGGGCCGTCATTAACCGGACAATAGGCACCCTGTTTCACAATTGAGACAACTCCCAGCAAGGGGGGGGGTGGCGTGAAAGCTGTTGTCGTATATGCTTGAGAAGCAAGGCTAGGCTTTCGTTATTTAACAGTGTGTTTGAGAGTTTTGAAAGGGGTGGAATTGAATATGGAAAAATTAGTGAAAGGATGGCTGCTACTGTCTTTAGCGGCACTGGTCGCCTGTGCTGTAGGTGGTCCTCCTCCAGGCGTAGGTGTCTGGGGAGCTGAGATGACCACGCCATTGGGCGCCCTGACAGCCACATTGACGCTTAATGAAGATGGCAGTGGTGCCGTGTCTCTGGATGCTTTGGGTAGAGCGGATTTAGATGGAGTAACCTACGAGGGCAACGCCATAGCATTCGTAGTCGAGATTGATCTGCAGGGTCAAACCCTGGTGCTGGAGTTCTCCGGCACGGTAGAAGGTGATGCGTTAACAGGTGAGTTGAGCAGCGATTTCGGAGCATTCGCACTAACTGGTACTCGACAGTAGCGTTGTTAAAAAATCTCTTTAAAATATAGGGTAAGCTATCTGTCACAATTCAGACGGACAGTAAAAAAGGGTCGCCTGTTGCGACCCTTTTTTATGCACATTATTCAACGACGTGCAGATAGAATTCAGAACACTTGAATAGGCGGCAATCAACAAAAACTCAACCCCTGCCTAAATGATATTTAAGCGCAGGCTTTCAATAACAGCTCGCAGGTTCTGCTTTGCATTCGGGCTATTTGGATGCACTGCAATCAACTTCTCAAAGGCTTGCCTGGCCTTGCTGAGTTCCTCCTGCTGGATATAGACCAGGCCCAACCCTGACAGGGCACCGAAGTGCCTGGGTTCCAGTGCCAGCACTTTCTCAATATCAGCAATGGATGCATCTTGATTGCCAGCGATGTAATACAGTGTTGCCCGCTTGTTCCAGGCCTCAGCATAGTTGGGAAAGTTTTCTATGATGCGGCTAAATATCAACAAGGCTTCAGAATACAATCGGCCATTCATGCGCTGAGTGCCCATCTGCATTAATTCTTCGACGTCAGAGTTTGAATGTTGCAGCCATATCTCCATGATCTGATTTTCAGTAGATCGAATGATCTGGGTATCGGCTGTGTCCATAAGAGTGTCGAAGAGTACATCCAGACGAGAATCAGTCTGATCGGCCCAACCGAGAGACGGCAACAGCAGTAAGCAGAAAAGTAGTATCTGGTTAGGGCGCATAATAAATTGGCTTAATTCAATTCTTGAATGTCGGAGTAAACGTCAAGTTTTAAAGATAGCTCAATTACAATCTCTATGCAGCAGGAATTTGCCGGAATCCTATGACTTTGATTGAATATGGGCCAGATCAAATCTACCGGAGACGTGCAAGCGCCTGCGCACCGAATTTGCTGCTAACGGCACTCGTATAGCCGCAATAGAAGGCACCATTGCTGCCCCCGCACTGCTTCAGAAACGCGCGGAAGATGCTTTCTGCCAATCATCTCGATATTGGTCGGGGATCGAATCGCTGAGTAACTGATTTTCAATCAGCGGTTGATAGATCTGATCGAAATTTCGCACGTTGTCTTCATGCCGGCTCAAAAGATCCACCGGAGAAAGGTCGTCGGGGTTGGAAAAGCCCATAGCTCCACAGAGTTCCAAAAATGCATGCACCGTAGCATGGTGGAAATTGTGCACACGCTTGGATTTCTCGGGAACATCAATGGCTTTGGCACGGGATGGGTTTTGGGTGGCGATGCCAGTTGGACAGTGATTGGTATTGCAATTTTTTGCCTGCACACAGCCCAGCGCCATCATCATCGACCTCGCTGCATTAACCGTGTCGGCACCAACGATGATTTTTTCCAGCATATCAAAACCAGTCGATGTATGTCCGGCGCTAATGATCCTTATTTGATTGCGCAATCCGACCCCGGTAAGTACCTGATGGATGAAGTAAGTCGCTTCCAGGCAAGGGGTGCCGAGGCGATTGGAGAATTCTACTGGCGCCGCGCCGGTGCCACCTTCGGCGCCATCGATGGTTATAAAGTCTGGTAGGATTCCGCTATCGAGCATGGCTTTAACAATCGCCATAAATTCAGTTTTCTTGCCAAGGCACAATTTAAATCCAATCGGTTTACCTTTGCTGAGTTCTCTTAGCCTTTGTACGAATTCCAGCAAACCCCTGGGGGAGTCGAATTCCGGGTGACTAGCAGGCGACAGTACGGTTTCTCCCGCGGGAACCAAGCGAATGGCAGAGATCTCCTCGGTTACCTTGACACCCGGTAGTACACCACCGTGCGAAGGTTTCGCTCCCTGGGAAAGTTTAATCTCGATCATTTTTACCACATCGAGATTGGCGCGCTCGGCAAAAGCACCGTCATCGAAGCTGCCATCTTTATTTCGGCAACCAAAATAACCGGTTCCAATCTGCCAGATGATATCGCCGCCATGTTCCAGGTGGTGTTTGCTCATGCTGCCTTCACCGGTGTTATGGGCGAAGCCGCCGAGCTTGGCACCTCTATTAAGAGCCGCAATCGCCGTCGAACTCAGCGCACCAAAACTCATGGCGGAGATGTTAAGCCGTGATGCGTTGTAAGGTTGATCGCAGGCAGGCCCGCCGAAAGTAACTCTTATATGCTCTT
Source organism: Gammaproteobacteria bacterium (assembly GCA_963694865.1). Lineage (GTDB taxonomy): Bacteria > Pseudomonadota > Gammaproteobacteria > Pseudomonadales > Pseudohongiellaceae > UBA9145. The sequence goes on from CAVOFA010000016.1 coordinate 5,964, forward strand.
CGGCAACTTCCGCGGTGTTAATTGAATGGGCCAGAGAACGGTAACCCTCAGCCAGTATGTCTTGTTCTGTACCAAAAGGTAAGGTATCGCTGGCACCTTTGGCGCGTCTATAGATAAGATTTCTACGCTCGCGGCTGAACGGTCTTTCCTCAATGTTATTAGCGACAAAATACTGTTGTATTTCGGGGCGAATGTATTCGAGCATATAACGGAGATTGGCAAGCACCGGATAATTGCGTCTCAAATTGCTGGTCCCAAATAGTAGTTCGTAGCCTCCCAACAAAACCCAACTCATCAGGGCAAGGAATACCGTGAGCTGAAAAGGAGCGTCGATGATAGCCAGCAAAGACGCTGGGCCGTCTATGCTGTGCACCAGCCACGCCAGGCTGAGCGGCATGAAGATAAGCGTGATTGCCCAATAAAGTCTTACGACGGGGGTCATGGTCTAACCTCTCTGATCTTTAATCTATTTTGTTCTGAAGATAGCCAGACCGGAAATAGTCAGAGATACATTCGCGTGTATCGTTGTCAGGACCGCCGGCATCTAGAAATTCATAACGAAGGTAATTGCCGTCTCAGTATCTGTTTTTTCACGGCCTGCTGGCACATTGGTTTGATGTTTGATGTTGATCGAGAAGCGTAAGGACAGATTCTCGAGAATTTGGGTTTGAATGCTGGTCTCAGAGCGGAATATATTGGTTTTGCTACCGGCCACCGCGCTCAAAGTTTGATCGAAGGAGGCAGTTTCAGAAATATTCCAATCGTATTCGCCGGCAAGCCTCAGTATGGGTTCATCGAAATCAGACTCGTCCAGCCGTGAGCGCCGGGCACCGATACCGATGTTCAGATCCAGCCCCATGTTGGCATTGCCGGTGAGCAGGTTCCGGCCATAGCTGAAGGTTATGTCTGATTGACTATCAAAGCCGCTGAAGCGGTCATCTTCATGAGCAAACCGGGTGAGGAAAAAGCTGTTCTCGGTAAATTCGTAGTTGGCACTTACAACGGCATAAAATCTTTGACCGGTTACTTCATTTTCTTTGGATGAGAACAAGCCGTCCAATGAAAATACGTATTCCCACTGGTTTCGCTGCCACCCCAGGGTGCTGGCGAAATTAAGCGTCTGATCTTCTGTGTTGCCGGAGGTAAACAGCGCGCCCAGTTCCAACTCCGTCGTCAAGCCATTTTCCTCCTGAGCGAAGCCGGCATTGCTTGCCACTACCAGCAATAGAAGGAGGGCGAGACTGACTAAAGATTTCATGTTCGGATTCCAAAATTGAAAAGCGCGGTATTCTACAGTATTTCGGCAGGAGTTGGTGACGGCTTAATCAGAGGCTCCCAGCGCCAGCTATGGAGTTAGTGGCGTATATGCGGTATAAATCAAAAACATTGCAGCCCACGACTAAAATCGAAATCTAGGGAACCTCTGACTACCATTCATGAAAACCCTGTTCCTGCTTCGTCACGCTAAATCCAGCTGGGATGACCCTGAACTGAAGGATTTTGAACGGCCACTCAGTGACCGCGGCATCGGTGATGTACCGACAATGGCTAGTCGATTTATGCAGGGCCACTCGGGCCTGGACTGTATTATCTCCAGTCCTGCTGTACGTGCAAAAACCACCGCTAGGCTCTTCGCGAAGCAGATTGGCTTTCCTCGAGGCGATATTATCAGCAACCCGGAGCTTTATTTTGCTGGCACTAATATGTTTTTAAAGGCGGCCAGCCTGGTAGACGAAACTTGCGAGTCCGCTATGCTGGTAGGGCATAATCCGGCGATTACTGATTTCGTTGATTCGATGGCGGCAGTTGATATCGATAATATCCCCACCTGTGGCCTGATTGAGTTAAGTCTGCCAATTGGAAATTGGTCCGATGTGCAACTGGGAGCAGCAACATTGGTCAATTTCGATTATCCTAAAAAATCTGGCTGAGTGTGGTGCCCAATGATGAACCTCAAGACAATATTACATAGCGTGATTTTACTGCTTGGTCTCAGCTTAATCAGTTGCAGTGACTCTGACTCTGTCGCTGAATCTGGGCCTGAAGCAAGCGCCGAGGACGGCAGGTGGTATAGCCAATTGCAGGTAGACGCAGGAGCCCAGGTGTACGCCGGTAATTGCGCCCTGTGTCACGGCAATAACGCCGAAGGCCTGATTAGTGACTGGCAGGCGCGTCTGGAGGATGGGTCATTTCCACCACCACCGCTGAATGGAACCGCCCATGCCTGGCATCACCCCAACGAGGTCTTATTACAAGTCATAAATGAAGGTGGCGCGGCCTTTGGTGGCAAAATGCCGGCGTTTATTAACGTATTGAGCGAAACGGAGAAGCTGGCTGCGATTGCGTTTTTCCAGAATTACTGGAGCGATGAAATATATGCACAATGGCAAAAGATGAATGAAAACGACTAGACTATTTTTATTGGCTGTTGCCTTTGTCTCTTCGGCAGCAGCACAAGCCGCGATTGAGCTGCCTGCCGCCTGGGAATCGACGCTGTACTCCGACCATGCCCTGGTTGGGAAAATATGGAACAGTTCAAGCTCGGAATTTATTGCTCCAGAAGATCTTCTTGTCGCCATTGAAGGCGCCAGATATCTTCTATTAGGTGAGAAGCACGACAACCCGGACCACCATCTATTGCAGGTAGCAGTACTCAATCACCTGGTCACCAGCAAGGCTGTTTCCGCTGTTGCCTTCGAAATGCTGGATAGCGACGCCGGGGAATTACTGGACGCTATCCAGCAGCAACAACTCCCCAGTCTCGATGCGCTCAAAAATTATCTGCAATGGGATGAAGAGGGCTGGGACTGGTCTTTCTACGGTGCCCTGGTGGACGCGGTCTATCGCGGAGGCATCCCAATGACGGCGGCGAACATCAATGCCGAGAAGATGATGCAGGTGTATAGCGAAGCGCTACCAGCGTCTATCCAGGGCGTACTGGATGCGCCGACGCTGGAACAGCTCAATGTTGACATTGATGCAAGCCACTGTGGCCTGCTGCCAGCGTCTCAATTTCCCGCTATGGTGAGAGTGCAGCAGTCCCGCGACTATACTATGGCCAATAGCATGAGCACGCCGGAAAGCGGCAAGCTTAGTGTGCTGATCGCTGGCAATTACCATATTCGTCAGGATCTTGGCGTGCCCAACTATCTGCGCGCTCAGGACCGGCGAGACAACGATGATCCAAGGCATGATAGTGTTGTATCACTCTCCTTTACGGAGGTAGATCCTGAGGCCGCCAATCCACAGGAGTACTTGCAGCAGTTCGGTGAGACTAAAGCCTTCGATTTTATCTGGTTTACCCCCGCGGTAAGTAACGAGGACTACTGCGCCTCACTGCAGTAAACATCTGTAGTTTGTTTTTAGGGTATTCAGAGGTGCCCTGGCCCAGTCATAAACTTGAATTAATGTTGTAATCCGGACACACTGGGTCAGCCCAGTTATTGAGATCCTATGTTGAAAGTTAGTAAGCTGATATTTGCGCTCATTGCAGTCCTGCCAACTGCCAGCGCGCAGGATGCGCTCACCGATCTTGCCTATGATGAAGCCGGCGAATTTAATTTTGTGCGGGTGCAATTCGACACCTATTGGGGCCGCGGTCGTGGTTACGGGCCCTGGTCCATAGATTTTCCCGATGCGGACGAAAATTTTCTGCGCGGTGTATCCCGCCTCACTAATGTGCGCGTCATGAGCGAGCCCATAGTCCTGCGTCTGGATGATGATCTGATTTTCGATTATCCCTTTCTGTATATGCTGGAAGTTGGGCAGGGCGGTGGTTTAATCCTGAGCCCTGCGGAAACAGAAAATCTGCGGGAGTATTTGCTTCGTGGTGGTTTTTTATTGATCGATGACTTCTGGGGCCAGCAGCAGTGGGACAATTTCTATGCTGCTTTCAGCCAGGTGTTTCCCGAGCGGGGAATCATTGAGCTACCGGCAGATCATGAAATCTTTCATGTCTATTATGATATCGATGGCCCGCAGATGATTCCGGCACTGTATCGCTCCGACGAATACGGCGAGCAAGGCATTAATATTGCGACCAATCATGCCATTGTCGATGAAGCCGGCAGGGTGATGGTGTTGATCAACTGGAACTCCGATATGGGCGATGGCTGGGAGCACACCTACCATCCCGCCTATCCGACCCGCTATGCAAATTCGGCCTACCGCCTGGGAATTAATTACTTGATGTACTCAATGACGCACTAGTTCATGCCCCTGTTCGGTCTAAATAAAATAGGCGGTCTCAATAAAATAACAAATTGGAGGAACCCATGAAGAAATACTCATTGCTGGCAACCCTGTGTTTACTGTTCGCAGGTCTCACTCAAGCTGCACCCTATGACCATGTCCATCTTGCTGCCCCCAGTGCAGAAGACGCGGTAAATTGGTATGTAAAACATTTCGGCGGTGAGGCGGCCAGGTTTATGGGCAGCAACGATACCAGCCTTGCCATCGACCGGGTCATGTATGGAAAGCTCGCTGTTATCTTTGCCGAGCGTGAGTCAACGGGCGGGTCCGTAGGCACTGGCATTGATCATTTTGGTTTCTCTATGCCCAATGTAGCGAACATTGTGGCTACTGTAGTTGCCGATGGCGGCACCCAGTTGGGCGACCTGATTGAATTTGGTGGCATGCAGATTGGCTTTGTTGAAGATCCCTGGGGCACCAAAATCGAACTCATAGACGATGCAAATTTGCGTGGCATGCATCACCTGCATCTGTCCTCGCCGGACCCGGAAGCAACCCTGCAATGGTACGCCAAGAATTTCGGTGGCAGCAGTGAAACCTTTGCTGGTGCTTTACCCGGATTGAACTACGGTGATATCTGGCTCCTCGTGGCCCAGGCGCGGGGCCCGATCGTGCCCACCCAAGGCCGCAGCTTCGATCACCTGGGCTGGAATTTTGAAGACCTGGACGCTGGAGCGGACGTATTGAAAGCCAATGGCGTGAAATTTTCCATGGAGCCACGAGACTATCGCAACATCCGTATTTCCTTTGCCGAGGGGCCTGATGGCGTAAGAATCGAGATAGTTCAGAAGTAATGACTTCGCTGAAAGATTTGACTGGCCTCTCAAGCGATCGGGTAGCATATCCTTCTGCATCAACGATAAAAGCGTAGCACTGAGTGACAGAGGGAGACCGTTTTTTGGGCTCCCGACCGAGGGAAGGAGAATCTATCGATCGACTTTAGAGTACTGCGTAACTGCAGCTATATTTACGGTTTCAGTGATTTCTTTGGAAGAACTCTCCCAGGAGGGGTGCAAGCTGCTGAGGCAGAAGGGTATGGTAGCGCAGCGCGCCATCACCGCACCCTCCCAAAGGTACCTGTCACCCTGGCACGCTTGGAATCACCGTCGATTCAATTCTCAAAAACCCGATACGCAGCTACCTGTCCATCGGGTTTATTTTTTCCGCATTCACATCCAATCCCTTGAGCTGCTGTTTTAATTTGGCAGCACTCAAGTTGCCGTCTCTGTATAAGCCCACTAACGCGGCATGGCAGATGAAGTCGGCGCTTATCTCGAAGAACTGTCTAAGCTCTGGCCTGGCTTCGCTGAGACCGTAGCCATCGGCGCCGAGGACGGTAAAATTGTCCGGCATCCATGGCGCGATGCTATTGGCCAGCGCCTTCATATAATCCGTGACGGCGACATAAACACCGCCGGTATCGGTGAATAAGCGCTTGAGGTAAGGCTGCTTTAACTTGTTGAAGGGATGCAGTCGATTGTGGCGTTCACAGGCTTGTGCGTCTCTGAAGAGCTCGTTGTAACTGGTGACGCTCCAGATTGAGACGCTATGGCCTCTGACTTCCAGCAAATCTTTGGCTGCCAGGGCCTGTTGCATGATCGAGCCGCTGGCCAGCAGATGAACCTGAGTTTGCGCTGCAGCTGCTGTTTCCGTCTTTTGTCCGTTTTTCGAACTCGTATAGAGGTAGGCTCCGGCGATGATTGCCTGCTGCAGATTTTTCTGCTTCGGCAGCGCCGGCATCTCATAATTTTCGTTGTACGTGGTGATGTAGTAGAAAATGTTTTCCTGCAATTCGTACATCCGGCGTATACCTTCCCGCACTATCACCACCAGTTCATAGGCAAAGGCCGGGTCATAACTTTTCAGATTCGGATAGGTGTTGGCAACCACCTGGGAGTGACCATCCTGATGCTGGATGCCTTCGCCATTGAGTGTGGTCCTGCCGGCAGTGCCACCGATTAAAAAGCCTCGGCATAACATGTCACCGCAGGTCCAGATCATATCGCCGACGCGCTGGAAGCCGAAGATAGAATAGAAGAAGTAAAAGGGAATCATCGGTAAGCCATGAATGGAGTAGGCAGTCCCGGCGGCGAGGAAAGAGGCGAGGGCACCGGTTTCACAAATACCCTCCTGTAAAATCTGGCCATCCTCCGCTTCCCGATAGGCCGACAGGGTGCCGGCATCCACCGGGGTGTAGCGCTGCCCCTGCAAAGAGAAAATACCAGCTAGCTTGAACAGGGCTTCGAGGCCGAAGGTTCTGGCTTCATCCGGCACAATTGGCACGATGTACTTGTTCAGGGATTTATCCCGTAACAGCGTCGACAGAATTCGAACCAGGGACATTGTAGTCGACTGAGTTCGGGTGCCCGATCCATTCAAGAGTGCGTCGAATGATGTAAGTACTGGCGCTTCCAGCTTTTTGCAGGCATTCACACGCTGGGGTATTTGTCCGCCCAGTTCTGCACGCCGAGTCTTCAAGTAGCGTACTTCCGCACTGTCATCTGCCGGCTTGTAGGGCTCTGCATTTTCTATCGATTCATTCGTCAGCGGAATGCCGAAATTTCTGGCGATCAGCAGGCGCTGGGCGCCGTCCAGATTTTTCTTTTGGTGGACGCTGTTGCTGCCTTCGGCACCAATCATGCCGTCGCCCTTGACGGTCTTGATGAGGATTACAGTTGGTTTCCCCCGGTTGTTAACGGCTCGATGATAGGCCGCGTATATCTTGACGCGGTCCTGCCCGCCGCGCTTGATTTGTTTTACTTCGGCGTCGGAGAGCGAGTCCATCATCTTTTCGAGCTCGGGATTGCCGTCTACCCAGTGTTCCCGTTGCCGCTCTCCTGGTAACACGGAATAACGTTGGTAGTCACCGTCCACACATTCTTCCATACGCCGTCGCAGACTGCCGTTATGGTCTTCGGCCAACAACTTGTCCCAGCCACCGCCCCAGATCACCTTGATGACATCCCAGCCAGAGCTGCCGAAGGAGGCTTCCAGTTCCTGAATGATCTTGCCATTACCCCGTACCGGACCGTCGAGACGCTGCAGGTTACAGTTCACCACCAGGATTAGATTATCCAGTTGCTCTCTTGCCGCAATGTTTATAGTGCCAAGTACTTCCGGCTCATCGGTTTCGCCATCACCGATAAAACACCAAACCTTACCACCCAGTTTGGGCTTCAGTCCGCGATTTTCGAGGTATTTGGCGAAACGTGCCTGGTAGATCGCGGTGGGCGTGGACAGCCCCATCGACGCGTTTGCCACTTCCCAGTACTCTGGCATGGAGCGGGGGTGGGGATAGGAGGTGAGGCCGCCTTCGCTCTGGAGCTCGCGTCTATAGTTCTTGAAGCGCTCGGTTTTTAGCACACCCTCCAGCCATGAACGGGCATAGATACCGGGGGAGGTGTGGGGTTGCAGGATAACCAGGTCACCGCCGTAATCCTCTGCTTTGTTACGAAAGAAATGATTGAACCCCACTTCGATCAGGGTTGCGGCCGATGCGTAGGTGGCGATGTGTCCGCCGACGCCGGTGCCGGAGTCCTGCCCCCGCAGCACCATCGCCATGGCGTTCCAGCGCAGGATATTTTCCAGCCGTTGTTCTATGTCGCTATCACCAGGGTAGGCAGGCTGCTCTGAAACCGAAATAGTATTCAGGTAAGGAGTATTCACCGAAATTTCCGCATTAGGAGCTTGCGCGTGAATCCCCTGCTCTTGCCGCCAGGCCGCCAACAGACTCAGTATGTCATTGACGCCATCGTCGCCATAATTCTCATGAATGTTCTGCAAGGCTTCCAGCCATTCTTCCGATTCTGCAGCGGCGATTGGATTGGGCTCAGTTTCGTTATTCATGGCAGCAGCTGACGGGGTTTGAGAAGCATGAATAATAGATCAAAAGAGGAATAATAAAATGACTAAATTCAAAAGAGAGGACATCGAGCGTGGTAATATTTGTATTAGGTGGATTGCGCGCTCCTCAATATTGATTTTTGCAGTAACTTCGAGCTCGCCAGTCCTGTGCCGATTCCCCAGGTAGGAAAAAATGAGTTCGGCGTCTCGCTCCACGCAGCTGTCGGTGTGGGCGTAGATGTAATCCTCAGACAGGCGCTGGATCCGATCGGCTTTTCGAATTACGCCTTTGAAGCTTGGTATTTCCATCGGCGGCAGGCTGCGACTGCTGTAGAAATCAATCAGCAATAACAGCTCTTTCTGATCGAGAACGTCCACCAGTATTTGGGCGATCCCCGCTCTGAACTTTCGCCATGCGTAGACTTCCGTATAGCAGGCGGCGATGGTCCGTTTCAGATAGGGAGGCAGGGCAACCTGTGCCGACATGCTGACAATACTTGAGTAGGTTCTGATAATAATTTGGGTCTGCTGCGTGGTCATGGCATTAAAGCGATTGCCCATGTCAGTAACGCGTAGCAGTCGGTTGGCATCACCGATCGGATCCGCGTAGCTATTGGCTATTCCAAAATACAGCACGAGCAGCAGGCTGGGGGCTGTGAGGTAGCGAAGTGAATATCTGATTGTCTTGTTGTTGTTCTTCACTGGTGATGTCGAATACCACAGTTAACGACCCCTGCTATTCTACTGCATCGAAAGTCGGGGCAACAGTCGAGCCTGCTGCAGCCAAAATACTGCTCCATTTGACTGTCGCATTCAGCAATGACAACATGCTGACATGACTGAGCTGAGGGGTGTTTAGCAGATGCATTCTCCAAAACGTATGTTATTTCTCGATTTCGTGCTGTCGGTATTCCGGCTCAATGGCCTGCTGATCGCCGAGGGCGATGCCATGACCGAGAAGTTGGGTTTGACCAGTGCCCGCTGGAAAGTGATCGGAGCCATCGCCCTGTCCAGCAATGGCTTGACGGTTCCGGGCATTGCCAGGGTATTAGGCCAGTCACGTCAAGCGGTGCAGCGCATTACCGATGTCATGGAAAACGACAACTTATTGTTCTATCAGATTAATCCCAGGCACAAGCGCTCCGTCCTCGTCACACTCACCGCAGAGGGTAAGCAAATCTATAATATGCTGCGCGACGTACAGGACTCCTGGGCTATCGAAACTACCGAAGACATTTCCATCGAGGAATTGGATTCAGCCCTGCGCCTGGTGCGAAGGCTTGTTCAAAAGTTCGACAAATGACTGACTTTACTACCAGGCTGCCTCGACAGTTATACCGCGCCGCCCAGGTGCAGGCACTGGACCGTATCGCTATCAAGGATTTCGATATTGCCGGATTCACGTTAATGCAGGCAGCAGGAGCAGTTACTTTCAACCACCTGTTGGAAGTCTGGCCCCAGCTACAGCACCTGCAAATATTCGTCGGTAGCGGTAATAACGGCGGCGATGGTTACATAGTCGCCGGTCTCGCTCGCGAGCACGGTCTTGGTGTCGAAGTCGTAGCCGTTGCTGACCCACAACAGCTTAAGGGCGACTCCAGAGCCGCCTGGCAATGGGCAGGAGAACGTGATGTTGCGACCCAGGCATTTGCCGATTTTGTCGCTGAGCCACACGCTTTGCACCTGCACACGGTAGTGGTCGACGCGCTGCTGGGTACGGGACTCGACCGCGCTGTTGAGGGTGAGTACAGAGCGGCCATCGACTACATTAATGCCCTAGACTGTCCGGTGTTGGCCCTGGATATACCCTCCGGGCTCAGCGCCGACACCGGCGCGCAACTAGGCGCAGCTGTCTGTGCGGATCACACGGTTACCTTCATAGGCATGAAACAGGGGTTGCTGACGAATCGCGGCCGCGATTTTGCCGGCACTATTCTTTTTTCCGACCTTGATATACCCGCAGCTGTGTTTTCGGCGGCGTCCGCGCCAGCACCTTCCGCGCAACGAATCGATATTAATTTCACCTCCAGAATCCTGGTGCCCAGGACACGATCTTCTCACAAGGGCAGTCATGGTCATGTAGTTGTGCTGGGCGGAGACTATGGCTACGGTGGTGCCGGGCTGATGGCAGCAGAAGCTGCCCTGAGAGTTGGAGCCGGACTGGTGAGCTTGATTACTCGTTCGGCCCACAGGCCTGCCGTGTTGGCACGGCGGCCAGAAATCATGGTGCTGGGAACAGAAGATGAGGGTGTGCAAATAGCAGAGCAAATCTCAAGAGCCAGCGTTGTTGTCGTGGGTCCTGGTCTGGGGCGTGGGGCATGGGGGCAAGAATTAATGCAACTGGCTTTAAGTGCTCAGGTTGCTGGCAACATTCCCCTGCTTATTGACGCCGACGGCCTGCACTTATTAGCAGACCGCGGCGCTATGGCGCCATTAAAAAGAGACAACTGGATTCTTACTCCACATCCGGGGGAAGCGGCGATGCTATTGGACTGTGCTGTCAGTGCTGTCCAGGATGATCGCTTCGCAGCAGTAAGGGCGATGTATGAGCGCTGGGGTGGTTGCTGTCTGTTAAAAGGCAGTGGCAGTCTGCTGTGCATGGCAGATCAGCAAAATGCAACGCCGGCTAGCAGGGATCCACAGCTGTGGTTGAGCACCGAAGGCAACGCCGGCATGGCCACCGCCGGCATGGGTGACGTGCTCAGCGGTATCGTTGCGGGGTTGGTTGCCCAGGGCCATAGCTTGCAAACCAGTCTCTGCTGTGGAGTTTGTATTCACGGAGAAGCCGCCGATCTGGCGATGGAGGCAGAGGGTCAGCGTGGTATGGTGGCGACGGACCTGTTTCCGTTTGTCCGTCAATTGGTCAATCCGTCTCTGGCCCACTCCTGGTCTTAGCCGCCGTGGCCAATACCCACCTATACCTAAAAGACGAAGCAGCCATGCTGCAATTCGGCCGCCAAATTGCTCAGGCTACATTTGCCGGCGGTGGCGTCGCCCCTGCCGACGTGACGGCGGGACAGGGCATGCCTTCAAGCGGTGGCGTGTTGCATCTGCACGGTGATCTTGGCGCCGGCAAGACCACCCTGACCCGGGGTATATTGAGAGGCTATGGCTATCAGGGCGCCGTAAAGAGTCCAACCTATACCCTGGTTGAACCTTACGAATTCGATCTCTGCAAACTCTATCATTTTGATCTGTACCGGCTGGATAATCCGGCAGAAGTCGAGTATCTGGGAGTAGAAGACTATTTCAGCCCGGCAAACCTCTGTATTGTAGAGTGGGCAGAAAGAGGACTTGGAGTGATTCCACCTGCAGATCTCACAGTGGACATCGAAATTGAGGGAACGGGGCGAAAGCTGAGCTGTCAAACAAACTCCAGGAAAGGGGACGCAATAGTCAAAAGATTGCTGGCCTTAGGCCGAAACCTATAGACAACGTGGACTTTGTCACACAAGAGCATCTGCTATACCGTATGAGTAGCCTGACAAGCACTGTCATAAAGAAGAAGTGTGTCATAGAGAAATAGCTATGAACTCTGGTAATAAATTAAAACAGTCGGTAGCGGTCGTGGTCTCGTCGCTACTGCTGCTGGTGAATATCTCACTCTTTGCTGCCGAAGTGGAGGAGGTGAGAGTCTGGCGTGCGCCCGATCACACCCGCCTGGTCTTCGATTTGAGCGAGAGCGTGGATTTCAATCTGTTTACCCTGCCAGCGCCAGATCGTATCGTTATCGACATTAAGAATTCGACTCTCACAGGATCGCTTACCGAGCTGGATCTCAGCGACAGCCCTGTCATCAAAATCAGAAGCGGGAAACGGGATAAGAATACCCTCAGAATTGTGCTGGATGTAAGCAGCGCCGTCGAACCCTCCAGTTTTATCCTCGCACCCAACACCGATCTCGGGCACCGCCTGGTGGTAGACCTCTACGACGCAGCGCCAGCCTTACCCACTGTCACCACAACCGCAGTGACCCCACCGCCGAAAGCTAGCGATAAAAGAGATATTGTCATCGCCATTTCAGCCGGTCATGGTGGCGAGGATCCTGGTGCGCTGAGCACGGACAAGCGCATCAAGGAGAAAAACATCACCCTGGCGATTTCCCGCGCCCTGTTCGCACGCTTCAACAGTATGTCTGGCTATAAGCCGGTGATGATACGGGACAGCGACTACTACGTGAAACTGAAACGCCGACCTCAAATTGCACGCGACAACCGTGCCGATCTCTTCATTGCCATCCATGCCGACTGGTATCGCAATAGCCAGGCTCGCGGCCTAACTCTTTATGCCTTATCAGGCGACAGGGCAGACCGGGAAAATGCCCGCATCGTTGCCGAGAAGGAGAACCAGGCTGATCTGTTGGGCGGAGTTGGTGGCGATCTCAGCCTAGATGTGTTGGATGATGACGTCGCTCTGACCCTGGTTTCCCTGCAAATGGCCTGGAGCATGGAACAGAGCCTGATTGCAGGGACCCAGGTGCTGGCATCGCTTGACGGCATCACTCGGCTGCGACGCAAGAAGGTGCAGCAGGCGTCACTACAGGTGCTAAATTCACCGGACATCCCCTCAATTCTTATAGAGACGGGATACCTCACCAATCCAGCCGAAGCACGCCGGCTCAATACCCCCGAGTTTCAGCAACGAATGTCCCATGCTATTGCTCAGGGGGTCGTGAATTATTTTTACGACGCACCGCCCGATGATTCCTTAATCGCCTGGCAAAAACAAAACGGTATTGTCCCGGGCTCCTATACGGTGAAACGCGGTGACAGCCTGTCGGTGATCTCGCAGCGCTTTGGGGTGTCGTTGGCTGGCCTAAAAGCGGGTAACAAGCTTAGCTCCAACACGATTCATGTTGGTCAGGTTCTGACTATTCCCGGCGGAGTAGGCTCGCAAGCCTCGGAGCACACTATTCGCCGGGGTGAAACACTCTCCGAAATCGCGCAGCAGTATCAGGTTAGTCTGCCCAATCTTCGACAGGCGAATAACATCTCCGGTGATCGCATTATGATTGGCCAGAAGCTCAAGATTCCTGCCAGCTAATCCAGCACTTTCGCTGCCACCGACCCTTTAGAACACCGTCCTCCTCGCCCCATCGGGTAGCATTCTAATCGACATCGATGATGCTACAATGGCTCTCGTCTCTGACCATTGTTCGACCAAAGACCTCCTGAAGCATGAACCGCATTACTCTCCTCAGCCAACGTCTCAGCAATCAGATCGCCGCCGGTGAAGTTGTCGAGCGTCCGGCCTCCGTGGCCAAAGAATTGATGGAAAATAGTCTGGACGCCGGCGCCGATAAACTCGACATAGATGTGGAGCAGGGCGGGGTGAAACTTCTGCGGGTGCGGGATAACGGTGCGGGAATTTACCAGCAGGATCTGGCACTGGCGCTGAGTCGGCATGCCACCAGCAAAATTTCTGAGCTCGAAGACCTGGAAAATATTCGCAGTCTGGGTTTTCGCGGGGAAGCCCTGGCAAGTATCAGCTCCGTCTCTCGCCTCAGCATGATTTCAAAAACCTCAGAAGAGGGCGATGGCAATGGCTGGAAAGTCGAAGCCGAAGGTCAGGCAATGGACGCTTCGCTGTCTCCGGCAGCCCACCTCAGGGGCACCACGGTGGAGGTAAGGGACTTGTTTTTTAATACCCCTGCCCGCAAAAAGTTTCTGAAGACAGAGAAAACTGAATTCAGCCGTATCGATGAAATCGTAAAACGCATTGCGCTCAGTCGTTTCGACGTACAATTCACACTGAATCACAATCAACGCGCTATTCACAAGTTGCTGGCGGCGACAACAGAGCAGGAACAGCAACGTAGAGTGGGCCTGGTTTGCGGGCCAGCGTTCGTCGAAAACTCTGTATTTGTCGATATGGAAGGGCCGGGTTTGCGACTCTGGGGCTGGGTGAGCCTGCCCACCTTTTCGCGCAGTCAGGCGGACCTGCAGTACTTCTACGTGAATGGCAGGATAGTGCGGGACAAGTTAGTGACTCACGCGATTAAGCAAGCCTATCGCGATGTGCTGTTTCATGGTCGTCATCCCGCCTATGTGCTTTATCTCGAACTCGCACCTGCCGGTGTGGATGTCAACGTGCACCCCACCAAGAGCGAAGTCAGATTTCGCGACAACCGCCTGGTGCATGATTTCCTGTTCAGCTCACTGCACAAGGCCCTGGCCAGCATAACGCCGACGGATCAGATGGGGACGGCAGACACTTCGCCGCAATCAAATACTGAGATTACAGCAGCCTATGCAGGCAGCGATGCGGCCGGTTTCGGCGTCGAGGCGCAAAGCAATCTGTCATTGTCAGAGCCGACGCAGCAATCTTATGGCTCTGGTTTTCGTGGCTATGCTCACAGCCTTGAGGCAGTGCAACAGCAGCTATCAGCCTTTGCCAGGCTTGCCGATGATAACGCTGAAGTGCCGCCGCTGGGCTACGCTGTTGCACAACTGCATGGGGTCTACATTTTGGCTCAGAACAAGGAAGGTCTGATTATTGTCGACATGCACGCTGCCCACGAACGCATTACTTACGAGCGGATGAAGCAAGCTTGTCAGAATGAAGAGTTAAAAATGCAGCCGCTATTAGTGCCGTTGTCGATTGCGGTAAGCGCCGCCGAGGCAGAATGTGCCGAGGCCCAGCGCGAGCCACTGTTGGCCCTGGGCATTGAACTCGAACGCGTATCTACAGAGTCGATTATTGCCCGTCAGGTGCCATCGATACTGCGTGACGCGGATATTGAACAACTGGTGCGAGATATCTTGTCAGACGTGCTTGAGTACGGCAGCAGCGACCGCATTCAGGCGCATCAGGATGAACTGCTTTCGACCATGGCTTGCCATGGCTCAGTACGGGCGAACCGGCAATTAACTATTCCGGAGATGAATGGCCTGCTGCGCGATATGGAAGCAACCGAGCGCAGCGGTCAGTGTAATCATGGCCGGCCCACCTGGGTCTATCAATCTCTGGCTGAGCTCGACAAGTTGTTCCTGCGCGGCCAGTAGTATCTCAATATGCAGACAGTCTGAGCTTGTTTGTTTAAAACAGAAGCTCTTTAAGTAATTTAGGCAAAAATTAAATCGTGGATAGCTCAGAAACCAATTCCGATGTCATCTGCCTGCTGGGACCAACCGCCGCTGGCAAGACTGCCCTGGCGGTGGAATTGTTGCAGCGTCGGCGCTTTCAGATCGTCAGTGTAGACTCCGCGCAAATATACCGGGGCATGGATATTGGCACGGGCAAGCCCGACGCCGACACTCTCATTAGCGCGGCCCACAGAATGATCGATATCAGGGATCCGGCCGAGGCTTACTCGGCGTCGGAATTTCGCCGCGATGTCCAGAGCCATATTGATGAGATACTACAGCAAGGAGACATACCCTTACTGGTTGGTGGCACCATGCTTTACTTCAAGGTCTTGCGCGATGGTCTGGCCGATATGCCCCACGCCGATGCTCAGGTGCGCAGTAAAATTGAGGCGCTGGCTGCACGCGAGGGATGGGCAAGCGTGCATGAACAATTGGCCCAGGTAGATCCGCAGTCTGCCGCCCGCATTCACCCGAACGACCCGCAACGGCTGCAGCGTGCTCTGGAGGTGTTTCTGGTGTCTGGTAAGACCATGACCGAGTTACATGCGCAAGAGAAGTGCGCGAAAGCGAAACTGAGCAATAAAAAATCAGGCAGGGACAGCGTCGCGATGAAAGCAGCTGTCGATGTTAACGGTCCTGATCAATCCCTGCGCCACAATTTGCACTTTTTTGCCCTCCAGGTGCAAGACAGGCAACTACTGCATGCCAGGATCGAGCAGCGTTTCATGCAGATGCTCGAGGACGGGCTGGTAGCCGAGGTGGAAGCTCTGTACAGGAGGGAAGACTTGAGTCTGCGATTGCCATCAATAAAATCAGTGGGTTACAGGCAGGTATGGCAGTATTTGGCGGGCGATTTAAACTATGACAGCATGGTGGGAAAGAGTATCATTGCTACTCGGCAGCTCGCTAAACGACAGCTTACATGGCTTCGCAGTTGGAAAAATCTGCACTTGTTGGACGCGCCGCCGGGAAAAAACACGGCCAAATCCATCGATTGTGTCTTGAATTATATGGATTCCATCTCAATATAGAACTTTATAGCGAAGTTACTTGTCAGATAAGGAATTCAGGTAGTTTACTTGAGAGACTCTGCTGGTATTGAATCTCTGGTCGTTGGAGTTTTCGCATTGTAGAATAAATAAGGAGAAAAATAATGTCGAAAGGACATACGCTACAGGACCCTTTTCTGAATGTGCTGCGGAAGGAGCGCATTCCCGTGTCTATCTATTTGATTAGTGGAATTAAATTACAGGGCCAGATTGAGTCATTCGATCAATTTGTGATCCTGTTGAAGAACGCCGTTAGTCAAATGGTTTATAAACACGCCATATCTACGGTGTTACCCGCGCGCATGGTGAAGGTTCCCATGCAGAATGCAGGTGATTCGCAAGACGAAGAATCTGTGCAGCCGGGTAACGCCTAACTAGAACGAACTAGTTTGAGGTTACCGATTGTTTTTTGACAGGCCAGAGTCTGGTGAGATTTCCCTTCTCGTTCATATTTCAATTGCAGCGGAGTCTGAACGAGAGGACCCAGCTGAATTCGAAGAACTGGCCCTTTCTGCAGGTGCGATGCCGGTGGCTTATATTACCGGTACTCGCAAGAAACCTTCGCCCGATCATTTCGTCGGCTCTGGCAAGTTGCAGGAAATTGAAGCGGCGGTGCAGTCCCACAAGGCAGAGTTGGTATTATTCAATCACTCTTTGTCTCCTAGCCAGGAACGGAATCTTGAGGCCCAGCTAAAGTGCAGGGTCCTGGATCGAACCGGACTGATTTTGGATATTTTCGCCCAACGCGCCCGCAGCCACGAAGGCAAACTGCAAGTCGAATTGGCTCAGCTTAGCCATATGAGAACCAGGCTGATACGTGGTTGGACTCACCTGGATCGGCAAAAAGGCGGTATCGGCCTGCGCGGAGCTGGTGAGACTCAGCTGGAACTCGACCAGCGCATGATTGCGCAACGTATCAAGGCTATTAACAAGAGTTTGGCCAAGGTGAGAGGCCAGCGTGAACAGAGTCGGCGCTCGCGTCAGCGTGCCGAGCTGCCAACTATATCGCTGGTGGGGTACACCAATGCTGGCAAGTCTTCCTTATTCAATCGCATAACCCAGGCGGAAAATTATGTGGCAGATCAGTTGTTCGCCACGCTGGATTCGACTCTGCGACGTGTCGATCTGCCGAACTACGGCGCCGCTATACTGGCAGATACGGTGGGCTTCATCAGTCACCTGCCGCATCAGTTGGTAGAGGCGTTTCGAGCTACTCTGGAAGAAACAGCGTCGGCAGATTTATTGTTGCACGTCATCGATGCTGCCAATGAATCGCACCAGGATTTTATCGACGAGGTGAACACGGTGCTCACTCGCATCGGTGCGGATTCGGTTACGCAGCTGCAGGTAATGAACAAGATTGATTTGTTGCCAGGCTGTGAACCCGAGATTCAGCGCGATGAAAAAGGCAAGCCCGTGCGGGTTTGGGTATCGGCAAAAACCGGTGCTGGTGTGGAGTTGTTGCGGACGGCGGTGTCAGAATTGCTCGCTGTCTCGCTGGTCGAAGAAACCTTGCGACTCGACCCCGATCAGGGGCGACTTCGAAGCCAGCTGTATGAGCGCAATTTCATCGAGGCTGAGGAGATCGATAAAGAAGGCTTTTATCATTTACGATTACGGCTGCCGCGGCAGGACCTCGACCGAATTTTGCAGCACACAGGCACCATCGTCCTTAAAAATACGCTGGCAGATAGCAATAAACTCTCGGCGCAGAGGGATGAAAACCTTAAAACGGCGTGATTTCGGACTACAGCCGCGTTTGCTGCGCTCAAAACGCTGTGTAATTTGTTAATAGTTCGCTAATATTGACCTTCTTTGTATTTAGTAAAGCTATGGAGAAACCAATGGCTTGGAATGAACCTGGAAATAACGGCAACGACAAAGACAAAGACCCTTGGGGTGGTGGTGGCCGACGTGGTGGCGGTGACCAGGGACCACCTGATATCGATGAGGTCCTTAAGAATTTGACCAAGAAATTCAACAGTTTGTTCGGTGGCTCTGGTGGTGGCTCCCGCAGCGGTGGCAGTGCCACCGGCGGCGCTAGATTCTCCGGCGGGCTAATCGCGGGCATGCTGGTAGTAGTGGCCGTGATTTGGGCGTTTACGGGATTTTATATTGTCGATGCAGCGGAACGTGGAGTAGTGCTGCGATTCGGCAAGGTGCAGGAGAGCATAGTTTCGCCTGGACTACATTGGAATCCACCCATCATCGACGACGTTAACCTGGTGAATATTCTGGCCTTGAACACCGGGAACTACGATGCCCGGTCGATGTTGACTACCGATGAAAACATCATCGATATCGCAGTCACTGTGCAATTTCGGGTCGAAGATCCGGTGAAATATGTCATTGCTGTAACCAATCCGCTGGGGAGTCTGGACAATGCCGCGGAATCGGCGATTCGCCACGTGGTTGGCGGTAACTCCATGGATCAGATTCTGACCACTGGTAGGGATAGAGTAGCGGCCGATGTGCAGGACCGCTTACAGAATTATATGGATGTCTACAACACCGGCATCACCGTCAGTCAGGTGAACGTGATAGACGCGCAACCACCGGACGCGGTGAGAGCTGCTTTCGATGATGTGATCAGAGCTCGGGAAGACGAGGAGCGGGTGCAGAATGAGGCTCTACAATACTCCAATCGAATCATTCCTGAAGCACGAGGTGAGGCGCAGCAACAGATCGAGCAGGCTAATGCCTATAAAGAGGAAGCCGTCGCCAGGGCTATAGGTGATGCCTCCCGCTTCGAACAATTGCTGGCTGAGTACCTACTGGCACCTGAGGTAACTCGCCAACGGCTCTATATTGACTCGTTACAAGACGTCATGACGGCCAGCAGTAAAATACTGATCGATGTGGAAGGAGGCAACAATATGTTGTATCTGCCATTGGATCAAATGATGCAGCGTAATGCTTCAACGGCGTCAGGATCTACGCAAGAACTAAGAGATTTAGCCAATCGAATAGCACCCTATTTGCCGGCACCAAGCGGCACCAATGCAGTCGATCGATCGCGCTTGACCACCAACGGACGAGGAGCACGCTAATGAAGAATTTTGTTTTGATTGGATTGGTATTCCTCGTTGTCGTCGTCGGTGGCAACAGCCTGTATGTGGTGAAGCAAACAGAGCGGGCTGTGTTGTTGCAATTTGGTGAAATTATTAATGCCGATCTTCAGCCTGGCCTGCATGTGAAGATACCCTGGGTCAATGTAGTTCGAAAATTTGACGGCCGCATTCTTACCGAGGATTCGCCGCAGCAGCGCTTTCTTACCCTGGAGCAGAAATTTCTGGAAGTGGACTCCTTTGCCAAGTGGCGCATTAAGGATGTGAGACAGTTCTATGTTTCCACCGGTGGTGAAACGGCTATCGCTGGCAGTCGTCTGGCTGAGCGTATTAACGACGGCCTGCGTGACCAGATCGGTGCTCGCAATCTACAGGAAGTGGTGGCAGGTGAACGCGACCAGTTGATGTTGGCTCTCACTGCCGAATTAAATGAAAGTACGGTGCAAGACCTCGGAATTGAGATTATCGATGTGCGGGTGAAGCGTATCGACTTGCCAGACGATGTAAGATCATCGGTGTATGAGCGCATGATTACCGAGCGCAACCGCGAAGCCCAGGATCACCGATCTCGGGGTGACGAACTGGCCATTGGGATACGCGCCGATGCGGAACGACAAGCCGTAATCTATGGCGCCGAAGCCTATCGTGATGCCGAGCAAATCCGTGGCCAAGGTGATGCCCAGGCCACCGGTATTTACGCGACGGCGTATTCGCAGGATCCTGAGTTTTATGCGTTTACTCGTAGCCTCAATGCCTACAGGGAAACTTTTAGCTCGAAAGGAGATGTGCTACTGCTTGATCCTGACAGTGATTTTTTCAAGTATCTAAAAGGTGGAGATCTTCCACAGTAAGCTGAATGTTTTGGGAAAGAACCCGTAAACGAAAATTAATCCCATAAACTTGAATCGCCTGAAGCGTTTTTGCGATAACGCTTCGGGTTTGCGGTGGGTCTGTTTTAGTTGCCCGTGGTTAATATCGTTGAGTCAGGTGGGTGACTAACAAGTACAAAGAATCATTGTTATGTGGCATGAATTGGCCGTGGCATTCTGTTTAATGTTGGTAATAGAAGGCATTATCCCCTTCGTTAACCCAGGGCGCTGGCGCCAACTTCTAATGATGCTGGATGAAATTGATGACAGCACGATGCGACTGATTGGACTCGGCAGCATGTTAACCGGTACGGCATTGCTCTATATAATTAACTAGAATTGCCGCAGCAATATTTAAATTAATTGATATCTGGAAAGCGGATTTAATATGACTTCTGCAAAGCCCTGGCTGTTGCCTGATGGCGTCGAGGAAATACTGCCTCTGGAAGCCAGCAAGCTGGAGTCCCTGCGTCGCCAGCTGCTGGATTTGTATGAATCCTGGGGTTATCAGCTGGTCATCACGCCACTGGTTGAATTTCTCGATTCTCTGCTCGTCGGCTCTTCTCACGACCTCGATCTGCACACTTTCAAGGTTACCGATCAGCTGACTGGTCGAATGATGGGAATACGTGCTGATATCACACCGCAAGCCGCACGCATCGATGCCCACTGTCTGAATCGAGAAGGGCCAGTGCGGCTTTGTTATGCCGACAGCGTGCTACATACCAGGCCGCGAGGATTGCTGACCAGTAGAGTTCCTATTTGCGTCGGCGCCGAGTTGTATGGTCACTCCGGTGTCGAGTGCGATATCGAACTGATTTGCCTCATGCACGAGACATTGAAGGCTGCCGAGATTGGCGATATTCAATTGGTACTGGGTCATGTCGGTTTATTCAGATCTCTGGTTAAGGCGGCAAATCTGGAATTGTCAGTAGAACAAACTTTGTTCGACGCAGTTCAGCGCAAGGCTTATAGCGAGATAGATTCTGTATTGGAAGACGCTGTTAACGATGAGTCGCTGCGTGAGATGTTAAGGCACCTGAGTCAACTCAGCGGTGGCGAAAACACGCTTGCTGAAGCTGTCGCGGTTTTTGACAAAGCGCCAGCTAGTGTGAAGCTTGAATTGCAGGAACTTGTTGATATCGTCGCAGGCGTGAAGAAGCGGCTACCGGAAATCGTACTAAATTTTGACCTTTGTGAATTACGAGGCTATGAGTACCACACCGGCATCGTCTTTGCGGCCTATACACCCGAATATGGACGTGCCGTCGCTAAAGGTGGCCGCTATAATCACATCGGTGAGGTCTTCGGTCGCGCCAGGCCAGCTTCTGGATTTGACAGCGACCTGAAAATGCTCGCCAAGTTGAGTGCTAAAAACCACCAAAACAGAACGTGCATTCTTGCTCCCGATGAAATCTCTGGTGAATTACTGGATCTGGTGGCTAAACTTCGTGCCGATGGTTTTATTGTGATTAATAAGCTGGGTTGCGAAGCACCAGATGCAATGGCAAGGCTGGAGTTGAATTGTGATCGGCAAATAATCCAGCGCGATGGTAAATGGCAAGTGGAAGACTTCGATTAATCTCGCAGTCTATGAATTAAATATCGAGAACCTTGATCGACTGAGTGGAGTAAGATGGCCAAGTCCGTGGTAGTGCTGGGCACCCAATGGGGTGATGAAGGCAAGGGAAAAATCGTTGATCTGTTGACGGATCAGGCCGCCGTAGTAGTGCGCTTTCAGGGGGGGCACAACGCTGGTCATACTCTGGTTATTGAGGGCGAAAAAACCGTTCTGCATTTGCTGCCATCTGGAATTCTGCGAGCAGAGGTGGATTGCATCATAGGTAACGGTGTCGTACTTAGCCTTGATGCCTTACTGCAAGAAATTGTTGCACTGGAAGCCAGACATATTCCGGTACGTGATCGACTGTACATCAGTGGAGCCTGTCCGCTAATTTTACCATCTCATGTTGCTCTGGATCAGGCGCGAGAGAAGAAGAAGGGCAGCAAAAAGTTAGGCACCACGGGTCGCGGTATCGGTCCTGCCTACGAAGATAAGGTAGCCAGGCGTGGTATCCGACTCGCGGAAATTCTGAATGAAACGAGTTTCGGAGAAAAGCTAAACGAACTCCTGCAGTACCACAATTTTTGGTTGGAAAACTATTATCACTGCGAAGCTATCGATTATCAGCAAACCTACGACAATAGCCTGAATCTGGCGGTACAGGTAAGGCCGATGATCGCGGACACTATCGACATCCTGCACAATCACCGCAAGGCGGGACACAATTTACTCTTTGAAGGTGCCCAGGGCGCGCTTCTCGATATCGATCACGGTACCTATCCCTATGTTACTTCCTCCAACACCACCGCCGGAGGAACCGCGACGGGCAGTGGTTATGGTCCGTTATACCTGGATTATGTACTCGGTATTACCAAGGCTTATACCACTCGTGTTGGCTCAGGACCATTTCCAACAGAGTTGTTCGACGATGTAGGCATGCACTTGGCATCCGTAGGACGCGAGAAAGGTGCGACCACCGGTCGGGACCGCCGTTGCGGCTGGTTTGATGCCGCCGCGGTTAAGTTGGCAATGAGGATTAACAGCGTATCTGGAATTTGTCTGACTAAGTTGGATGTGCTTGACGGTTTGGATTCAATAAAAGTATGTACTGGTTATCAGGGTGTCAGCGACAATACATCGGGCAGCTTGATGGATGTGAACAGTTTCGAAAATCTCGAGCCAATCTACGAAGAGTTACCGGGTTGGGACGCGTCTACTGTGGGCGTCAGGAACCTGGATGACTTACCCGTCAACGCGCGAGCCTATATTCAGTATATTGAGAGAAAAGTAGAGGTGCCAGTTGACATTATATCTACTGGGCCAGATAGAGAAGAAACTATTATTCTTCGACATCCATTTTCTGATTAGCCGTTAAATCATTCCTCTAGGTGGCCACAGGCATGCCGCGCCCCTGGCACCACTGGCGTCACCAAAGCTTGGAGCTGAGAGTTTTGTGAGTATAGTGTCGGTGAAGACAAAATCTTGCATCTGTACCAAAACAGAATTGTAAATTTCTTTGATATTCGATAGTCCACCACCAAGCACTATAATATCTGGATCGATAACATTTACAATTGTAGCGAGACACTGAGCTAGTTGCCGACTATACAGTTGAATGCAATCTATGGCCGCTTGTTCACCCCGTTGGGCTAGTTCAGAAATAGCTACCGCTTCCCCCTCGCCACCAAAATTTTCCAGAAATGTTTGCCTTAGTCCCCTGCCTGACAGTACCGTTTCGATACAGTTTTTCCGGCCGCAATAGCAGTTGCGGTCTGAGTTGAAGAGTTCGCGGACAGACGCGGGCACACAATTGTGCCCCCACTCGCCGGCTATGCGGTTCGGCCCTGTAAGCAATTTTCTATTGATTACAATGCCAGCTCCAGTACCTGTGCCAATAATTACACCGAATACTGTGTGTGAGTCCTTGCCAGCTCCGTAGTGGGCTTCCGACAAGGCAAAGCAATTGGCGTCATTTTCCATGCGGATCTGATAACCAAGAGCGTTCTCTATATCTTTTTTTAAGGACCGACCATTAAGATTAATTGAATTACAGTTCTTCATAATTTCGGCAGACATAGACAAGGTGCCAGGAGTCCCTATTCCTACAGGAAGTAAGACAGTGTCGAAGGATTGGAGATTTTCAACGAGGTCACATAGCGCTTTCAGGGTATTATCGTACTTGTCTGCAGGAGTGTTTATGCGAACTTTCTCCACGATTTCGCCCGCATCAGACAGAATTAATCCTTCTATTTTTGTGCCCCCAAGATCTACACCGATCCGCATACAAAACCTCAAACATGGCCGGTAAGGAGTTCGCGACTGTTGCACCGTGTGTCAGTGTCACCCCATGCCATTCCCGATTTTTCTTGCATAGTACTACAAACCCTCTAGAATCGGCGGTCCGCTTTGATTTTATGTCAGAGAGTAAACAATAACTCAACATAAGTAGAGCAATGACTCGAGCCAGATATCAGCAAGTATCCTTGCAGGATACGCCGTATTATCACTGCATTTCACGTTGTGTGCGACGGGCGTATTTGTGTGGAGAGGATCCTGTATCCGGCAAAAATTTCGATCATCGCAAGCAGTGGTTGGTTACTCATATTAAGAAACTCGCTGCGCATTTCTCCGTAGAGATTTGTGCCTACGCTGTGATGAGCAATCACTACCACCTCGTTCTGTACGTTAATCAGCAGCAGGCGAAAGCATGGACTGACGATGAGGTGATTAAACGCTGGACGGCGCTGTTTCCACGTAACGGGGCTCTGGTTGAGACTTTGTTTAAGAATAAAACCACCAGGGCCGCACAGAAACAACTGATGAAAAACGTGAGCTTGTGGCGGGATCGGCTTATGGATATCAGTTGGTTTATGCGCTGCCTGAATGAAACTCTTGCCAGGCAGGCGAACAGGGAAGATGAATGTACAGGAAGGTTCTGGGAGGGTCGCTTTAAAAGTCAGGCACTGTTAGACGAAAAAGCTCTGGTTACCTGCATGGCTTATGTTGATTTGAATCCAGTACGGGCGCATACAAGTGACTCACTGGAAGGCAGTGATTTTACCTCTATACAGGAGCGACTGATCACCCATGCTAAAAAAGTTAAGCACCGCAGCTATCGGCAGCATCGCCTGTTAACTCGGCGTGCCAGCAAGCACCTGGTAGGGCGTCAGTCCACAAAACAAGCGAAGCTCAAGTCTATGGCGAGTCTGCATGGAGCCAATGAAGGCGCATTGCCACTGACGCAACAAAGCTATTTCGACTTACTGGATACCACATGTAAATTGCTGGTTTCCGGAGAGCAGCTAGATTCAAACCATTTCGATCACATCGAGCAAAAACATCAGGTATTCCGCGAGTTAGGAATTCGAGCCGAAAGCTGGTTGCGAGGCGTAACGGCATTCCACAAATGCTATTCCGTTGCGGCCGGCTCCGAGCAATCACTAGTCGATTTTCAGAAAAGCCGCATCAAATCGGGGGTAGATCTAAAGCACCCTCACAAATGGATCAGAGGCGTCCAGTCCGCAAGACTGCTATACGGTACCTAACTACCAAGCAAGCTCCTTCCCATCTACCCAATCCCCAGCAAACCCACTCCAAGCTATCCCTCTAGCGAACAATCACCCGAATCAGCGGCCAAATTCCCCATCTGTCCCCAACTAACGGGAGACTGTAATCAAGAAATCATTACGAATTCGCTTAAACCATAATTAAACCAAAATAAAAAACACGCAATTTTTATTTAATTGGATGTCCTTTATTTTAGTTTTGGTTTCATTGCTTTTGCTTCCTGGTGGTGTTGCTAAGTGTCAGAATTGCTTGAAGATATTTGCAGATTGAAATTGATGGGGTGGGCTTGGGGCTGGTATATATTTTATTATTGAAGGTCACAGTTATCGAAAAATGGGGGGCTAGGCACTAGATCTTGTTTGACTTTGATTAATGTACACTATATGTTGCGCTCTATAGTAAGCGCTAACTTATTGATTTTTTTAAGCAAGGATGCGATCCAGGCAAGTATATGTAGGAAAAAGAAAGCTGATCCAGAGTGGTTCAGGGCTTCTAGATAGTAACAAATAGAGCAAGCACAACTAGAGCTAGGAAATAATAATAAACACACAACACACTCATAAAAACCCATTTCACGATGTTGAAATTTCATTTGGCAGAAGCCGGAGTTATAAGGAATGAATAAAATCGCGCCAGAAATACTCGATCAGTCTGTGAATGAGCCCGCTCAAGAAGACATATCCGACCGCGACCAACTCTATCTGAAGTTAAAGAAAGAAGCAGAGATCAGGATGAAGCTCGATGATTTCGCCAGAGAGCTTTCCCAGCTAAAATTAAAGCGGAATCAACACTAACAACCGCGTCTCTGATTCTTCAATAGCCGTGACTAGCCAGGCTGGTCACGGCCTCTGACCCTCCCTGGAAACACCCTAAAAAGCTGCTCGCACTCCCCCCGGAGATGTCTTTCTCAAGAGCAAACGTTACTATGAACGCCAGCTTTAATGCGTATGCCGCGTACCCAGGTA
Organism: Gammaproteobacteria bacterium; assembly: GCA_963694865.1. Taxonomy (GTDB): domain Bacteria; phylum Pseudomonadota; class Gammaproteobacteria; order Pseudomonadales; family Pseudohongiellaceae; genus UBA9145. Next base: position 32,228 of record CAVOFA010000016.1, read on the forward strand.
GGCTCATGGTTCCAACCAAACTCTCTAGCGTTGCCTTCTTTCTCGTGGCTGTTGCCCTGCTACTATCTGCCTGTGCAGCGAATCCAGGCTATACGCCCTTGTTGAGGGCGGAGCCTGAGATTGGAGGAGAGTTCACCAGAGCGCCCCGCACACTAAGGTTATACTATGATGCCTTGCCCGATGTGGCTCAGAGCAGCGTTAGCCTGACTGGGCCCGCCGGCGAGTATCCCTTACGTGAGCTACATACTATGGCTGCCGATGACCTTATGACGGAAATTATGGAGCCCCTAACTGTCGGAGAGTACACTGTAAGCTGGACTACGGCGGTCGGCGATGACGCTGCGGTGCACCAGGGGTCATTCCAATTTTCGGTGCGAGCAAATTAGTTGAGGGCATGTGGCTAGCTTGTCTAGTAGCCTAGCCAGGCGATTTCTCACAAAATAATTTTCCTATTGGCCGCGGACTCACTATAATGCCGGCGGCTAGCGATAATGTCCGATTCAATTGGGGGCGATTGAATCTTTCGGGCAACAAATCACTGAATTACCAGAAGCTCCTCTTTAATTGAAATAACTAAACCAGACTCCACCGCGGAGCTATTTGGACAGTAATGCTATGAGTAATGGCACCTATTCTTTTTTGTTGCTGAAGTCTATTTATCAGCCCATGGCGGCCTTTGAAGGACTGTCAAAAGTGGATCCTTCCCCGATAAACATTATGCTGCGCTATTCAATCTAGTTGCTGCTATTACCCCCTCTGTTTTCCCTAATTGGCGCCGCCAATTTTGGTTGGAGATTGGGCGCAGCCGAGCCGCTAGTGCTGTCGACAGATGGCCTAATTCTGGTCAGTATCGGCTACCTCCTGGTCCTGAGTTTCGGTTTGATTACCACCGCAACTATCAGTTGTTGGATGGCTCCTACTTACGGTGCCAGTACTTCGTTAGGCCGCCATGTTGCCCTCATTACGATTGTCGGTGAGCCATTGGCGATTGCCAGCTTAGCCCACTTGTATCCCGATGTTTTTGTCAATCTGCTGGTGCTAATTCCAACAATGATATGGAGTATGTACCTGCTCTACAAAGGCATCCCCATTGTGTTGGAGATACCACCAGAGAGAGGCATGCTAATGGCATCGTCGTTGGTGGGTTGGTTGCTGGTGGCGGCGGTGAGCCTGTTAGGAATTAGCATGACTCTGTGGACGTTGGGCGTTGGACCGTTACTCGGTGTGTAGGATTGAACGCATAGAATTGCTTACTCAGGAAAAAGTGTCGAGAAATGTCAGAGATAACTAACAATACCTACCACGATAAGGTCGTGATAAGCCTCATTCAATTCTCAGTTGCCTGGGCGGTGGTGGCAATGGCTGTCGGTGTCTATATTGCCGCAGAATTGATCTGGCCCAGCATCGACTTTGGTCAATTCTGGCTCTCATTCGGACGCCTGCGACCGCTTCACACCAATGGCATCATCTTCGGGTTCGGCGTATCAGCACTAATGGCCACGGCATTTTACAGTGTGCAGCGAACTTCACATGTACCGTTGTTTGCGCCAAAACTCGCCTGGTTTTGCTGTTACACCTGGCAAATACTGGTTCTGAGCGGTGGCATATCCCTGTTGGCAGGCTGGACTTCATCGAAGGAGTACGCAGAATTGGAGTGGCCTTTCGACATAGCTATCGCGGTCATAAGGATTTGTTTCGGTATCGTCTTTTTCGGCTCTATCGCAACCCGCAAGATTAAGCAGATATATATCCAACTGGTTCTATGGCGCACTCATCATCGTTGTCGCCATGGTGCACATCGTTAACAACCTGGCGATTCCGGTAAGCATAGGCAAATCCTATTCTCTCTATGCCGGGGCTCAGGATGCGGTTGTGCAATGGTGGTATGGTCACAATGCCGTGGGCTTTCTTCTTACCGGTGGCTTTCTGGGCCTTCGTGTACAGCTACATCTGGGTCGGCCCACATCATCTGCTTTACAGTTCGATTCCGGAATGGGTACAGTCTCTGGGCATAGTTATGAGTGTCATCTTGCTGGCCCCCTCCTGGGCTACCATGATCAACGGCATCATGACGGTGAGTGGTGCCTGGAAAAAACTTCGCACAGATCCCGCCCTCAAATTTATTTCTTGTCATTGGCATTTTATGGGCTGGCAACATTTGAAGGCCCAATGATGGCATTCCCCAGCGTTAACGTGGTGAGTCATTTTACCGACTGGACTATAGGTCATGTCCATTCCGGCGCGCTGGGATGGAACGCCATGATCACCTACGGTACGTTCTATTTCTTAGTGCCACGTTTGGTTGGAACTGAGCTGTACAGCACGCAGCTTGCCAATATTCACTTCTGGATGGCCCTCGGCGGCACCATGCTCTACATTATTGCGATGTGGGGGGGCTGGCGTCTCTCAAGGACTGTTATGGCTGAGTGTGGACGAGATTGGCGAACTGAGCTTTAGCTTCAAAGACATCATGGCCAGTATGACGCCTTATTACGGACTGCGATTGGTAGCCGGGCTGATATTTCTCTCCGGCACCGTGCTAATGGCTTACAACTTATTCAAGACGTTGCAGGGTCGAGAAGTAGTTTCTGTGCAGGTGCCGGCAGTCGACCCGCCCTATGGGGTGGCCTGATGAACGGTTTTTCATTACACAAAAAGATCGAAGAAAACTCCGGTTTCCTGATTTTTGGTATTTTGTTGGTGTCGTCCATCGGCGGGCTGGTACAGATACTGCCAATCTTAAATCAGGAAAGCCTTGAAACCGCTACCGCCAATACCCGGCCTTATAGCGCCGCCGAACTGACTGGCAGGGACATCTATATAAGAGAAGGCTGCAGCGTTTGTCACTCACAGCAAATCAGGCCCCTGATTGCGGAAGTCGAGCGTTACGGCCCCTACTCCCGGGCAGGAGAGTTCGTTTACGACCGGCCCTTTCTCTGGGGATCGAAACGCACGGGCCCGGACCTGCACAGAGTCGGTGGCAAATTTTCCGACGACTGGCACCGGGTGCATTTGCAGGATCCAAGATCGGTCGTGGCCGCAAGCATTATGCCCGCCTATCCCTGGTTGGCAAAACGTGATGCCAGTTAGGCGGGAGATATCACGGCCAAGATGCGTGTGCTGAAGCTTCTGGGCCACCCCTATACCGACGAAGAAATCGAAGCCGCCGCTGGGCAACTTGAGGGCTTAAAAGAGGTAGACACACTGATCGCCTATTTGCAGATGCTTGGCACGGGTTTGGGTGACGAGGTGACCTTATGACAATGTTTATCTTTATCGGCGATATGTTGGTAATGGCGTTTATGGTCAGTTTGGCGATCTGGGTTGGTAACAAGAGTAACGACGAGCAGATCGCACAGGCTGCGCGTATTCCTCTGGAGGATGAAGACTAAGATGGCCAATTTGCCTACAGGGTTCTGGAGTGGTTGGATAATTGTTCTTACGCTGTTCTCCCTGGCAATGCTCGCATGGTTGGCTTTCAGCATCTATTTTGGTGCCGATGCCAAAATCGATCCGGAATCGGAACCCGTGTGGGACAATGACTTGCGGGAAGGCAACACCGCGCCACCTATGTGGTGGTTCTGGCTGTTGTTGGGAGGTATGGTGTTTTCCCTGATCTACCTCATGCTGTATCCGGGGTTGGGTTCTTATACTGGTTTACTAAATTGGTCGCAAGAGAGTCGGTTGGTCGCAAGCTACGAAAATTTCGAGCAGAACTTTGAAGAAATCAGAGCCGATATCGCCGCAACAAGTCTCGTTGAATTGCAGAGCAACCCCGATTTGATGCAGGTTGCCGAGCGAATTTTCACGCGCGAGTGCGCGGCGTGTCATGGCCCGGAAGGCCGGGGTCAGGCATCACTGTTTCCAAATTTGATGGATATCGATTGGCAGTGGGGATCCAGTCCCGAGCAAATCGAGCAAACAATCCGTGGCGGACGGTCAGCGAATATGCTGGCCTGGGGCAGCATACTCGGTGAGCAGAGTGTCAACGAGATTGCAGATTATATTTTGTTGCTGGGTGAATCTGGAGCGGAGTCACATAGCGGCAAGACCCAGTACGAGCAAAACTGCTCCGCTTGCCATGGCATGGACGGTGCCGGCAACCCCTTACTCGGTGCTCCCAATCTCGGCGATGACATCTGGCTTTATGGCGGTGATATTAATACCGTAAGAGCTTCAATTGGAAGTGGTAGAAATGCCATCATGCCGGCGTTCGAAGGTTGGCTGGATGACACTCAGATCAGCTTGCTGATTGCAATGCTCGCCAGATAGAGCGCTATCTGGCGTTCCAATTAGGCACTTTCCTTCTAGCGAGCCCAATTGCAGAATCTCGCTTAATTAGCTTA
>CAVOFA010000017.1:0-36363 GCA_963694865.1 Gammaproteobacteria bacterium
GATGGTGATGCCAGGTGACAACGTGAAGATGGAAGTGAGTCTGATAGCACCGATTGCGATGGATGAAGGCTTGCGCTTTGCGATTCGTGAAGGTGGTCGCACAGTAGGTGCGGGCGTCGTCGCCAAGGTTATCGAATAAGCTCTGATAAAGGTTTTATAGCAAGCCAGCGAACCACAAAGGTACGCTGGCTTCTTGGTGTTCGGGGAAGGGTTTGTGAGAACAACTGGAAAATGCCGGAAAGGCAGAGAAAAAGCGGCTTCCAAGTGGTTTTTCCTTGACAGATTAGGGCCAAAACCTTAAGATTCGCATCCTTTTTTGGCATTTGAAAACTAGACGCCAAAAACAATTGCAGTAACTAATTAATTTTTAAGACATTTTTGTGGAGTTTTAAGTAGATGCAGAGTCAGCGTATCAGAATTCGGCTAAAAGCCTTCGATCATAGACTGATTGATCAATCCACCCAGGAAATTGTTGATACTGCCAGGCGCACTGGAGCGCAGGTCAAGGGACCTATTCCACTGCCAACGAATAAAGAAAGATTTACTATTTTGATTTCTCCACACGTCAATAAGGACGCGAGAGACCAATACGAAATTCGCACTCACAAACGGCTGTTGGACATAGTCGAACCGACGGAGAAGACCGTCGATGCGCTGATGAAGCTGGATTTAGCGGCGGGTGTGGAAGTACAAATTAGTCTAGGTTAGTAAGTAATAATTACCAGGCAATAGAGCATTCAGTCCTCTTTGCCCTTTTTTTAAAGTTTTGGCGCACTGATATTTATTGTTACCCCAACTTGTTACTACAGGGCGGTAACACACATAGTGTAACGCGTCAGCGGCCATAGCGGGTTTCAGCCCCCTGCACGATGAGGTTTTTACAATGTCGATAGGTTTAGTCGGTCGGAAAAGCGGTATGACCCGCATTTTCACTGCGGATGGCGCGTCCATCCCTGTTACGGTTGTGGAAGTACAACCAAACCGGGTTACTCAAGTTAAAACTCCTGAAACAGACGGCTATAGTGCTATTCAAGTCACTACTGGCAGCCGTCGTGTCTCTCGTGTGGGCAAGGCAATGGCTGGCCATTTCGCCAAAGCAGAGACTGAAGCCGGCAACGGCTTGTGGGAGTTTCGGACCGAAGGCGAAGATACTGATGAAATTTCTACGGGTAGTGAGCTAAAGGTAGATCTTTTCGAAGTGGGTCAAAAAGTGGACGTCACCGGCACCTCTAAAGGTAAGGGCTTCCAGGGAGTCGTCAAGCGTTACAATTTTCAGATGCAGGACGCCACTCATGGCAATTCACTCTCCCATCGCGCACCGGGTTCCATCGGTCAATGTCAGACCCCGGGTCGAGTTTGGAAGGGCAAGAAGATGGCCGGTCAGATGGGCAATGTTAGAAAAACCACGCAGAATTTAGAAGTCATCAGAGTCGATACAGAAAATAATCTTCTGCTTATTAAAGGCGCAGTACCAGGCGCGCCTGGATCAAACGTCATTGTCTGTCCAGCAATCAAGGTTAAGGGGTAAGCAATGGAATTAAGTCTTGCAATGCCCGGCAAGAAGACGGGCAGCGAAAAAATCTCCCTTTCAGATGAGTCCTTTGGTAAAGCCTATAACGAACCACTGGTACACCAGAGTGTTGTCACCTATATGGCTGGTGCCAGGCAGGGCTCGGTAAAGCAAAAAACACGTTCTGAAGTTCGCGGTGGTGGCCGTAAGCCGTGGCGTCAAAAGGGAACTGGACGCGCTCGTGCTGGTACTAATAGCAGCCCTATCTGGCGTAGTGGTGGTGTAACTTTTGCTGCCAGACCTCAGGATCACAGCAAGAAACTCAATAAGAAAATGTATCGTGGCGCAATGCAGTGCATTTTGTCGGAACTGATACGTCAGGACAGATTGTTGGTAGTCAATGAATTTGCCGTAGAGTCCAACAAGACCAAGGCTCTGGTTGCCAAATTGAAGGAGTATGAACTGGACAACGTTCTTATTGTTTCAGAGCAAGTCGAACAAAACCTTTACCTGGCAGCCAGAAATCTTCACAAGGTTGACGTGCTTGATGTCACCGGCATAGATCCTGTTAGTCTGATCGGTTTCGAAAAGGTGCTGATGACGGTCTCTGCACTTAAAAAGGTAGAGGAGATGTTGTCATGAATGTCGAACGTCTTTACACAGTAATTCTTGGGCCACACGTGTCCGAAAAAACCACTATCCTTGGCGAAACCAATAACCAGTATGCGTTCCGGGTTGCCATTGATGCGAACAAGTCAGAAATTAAAGAAGCGGTGGAAACACTTTTTAAAGTAGTGGTTGCAGATTTACAGGTGCTTAACGTGAAAGGGAAGACCAAGCGTAACGCAAAAGGGAAAATCAGGCGCCGCTCAAATTGGAAAAAAGCATACGTCAAGTTGGAAGCAGGTCATGAAATTGACTTTGCTGAAGTCGGCTAAGGGGATTAGTTATGCCAGTAGTTAAATGTAAACCAACTTCGCCCGGACGTCGCTTCGTCGTTAAAGTCGTGCATCCGGATTTACATAAGGGCGGGCCTTCTGCGCCACTTACTGCCCCCAAGCCCAAGACTGGTGGTAGAAATAACCGAGGTCGCATTACTACACGGCACATTGGTGGTGGTCATAAGCAGAAGTATCGAATTATAGACTTCAAGCGCCGCAAAGACGGCATCGAAGCCAAAGTGGAGCGCCTGGAATACGATCCTAATCGTTCCGCGAACATCGCACTGTTGCTGTATGCAGATGGCGAGCGTAAATACATTATCGCGCCTGGCAAAGTCAGCGCTGGTGACGTGCTTTTGTCTGGCGATGAAGCGCCCATTAAGGCGGGTAATTGCCTGCCTTTACGCAATATCCCATTGGGTAGCACGGTTCACTGTGTGGAAATGAAGCCAGGCAAGGGCGCGCAACTAGCCCGCAGCGCCGGTACCTCCTTGCAACTTGTTGCCAGAGAAGGCGACTACGCAACACTGCGACTTCGCTCTGGTGAGATGCGCAAGGTATTGTCCGAATGCAGGGCAACTCTTGGTGAAGTCTCTAATTCAGAACACAGTTTGAGATCGTTGGGAAAAGCCGGTGCGAAGCGCTGGAGGGGTGTCAGGCCAACGGTTCGGGGTGTTGCGATGAACCCTGTCGACCACCCGCATGGTGGTGGTGAAGGCAGAACCTCCGGTGGTCGCCACCCAGTATCACCCTGGGGAACGCCAGCCAAGGGTTATAAAACCAGATCTAACAAGCGTACGGATGGCATGATTGTTCGTCGTAGAAATTCAAGCCGTTAAGGCGAGTGATAGAGGAAACGAAGCGTGCCACGTTCACTAAAAAAAGGTCCATTCATTGATCTGCACTTGATGAAGAAAGTGCAGATAGCCGCCGAGAAGAACGACAAGCGACCCATCAAGACCTGGTCCAGACGTTCGATGGTTTCTCCGGAAATGATTGGTCTCACTATTGCAGTTCATAATGGTCGCAAACATGTGCCGGTTTTTATTAACGAAGATATGGTTGGGCACAAACTGGGCGAATTCGCTGGCACAAGAACTTACCGCGGCCACACTGCGGATAGGAAGGCGGACTAGGGGGCTGAAATGGAAGTAATGGCAAGATTAAAAGGTGCGCGCCTGTCGGCGCAGAAAGCAAGACTGGTTGCAGATCAGGTGCGTGGCAAAGCAGTTGAGGAAGCGTTGGAATTACTGACATACAGCCCTAGAAAAGGCGCTGTTGTCATTAAGAAATTATTGAACTCTGCGATTGCAAATGCTGAGCACAATGAAGGTGCCGACGTAGATGAATTAAAAATATCAACAATTTGTGTTGATGAAGGTATGACTATGAAACGCATTAAGCCCAGGGCGAAGGGTCGCGCTGATCGCATTCTAAAGCGTTCATGTCACATAACAATTACGGTCGCTGATAGCTAGGAGCATCGGATGGGTCAGAAAGTACATCCAACTGGAATTCGACTTGGCATAGTCAAGAAGCATACCTCTGTCTGGTATGCCGAGGGCAGGGATTATGCAAAGAACTTGCTGGCAGATCTTCAGGTTCGGGAATTCATTAAGAAAAGACTAGCGAATGCTTCTGTCTCCAGAGTTGAGATCGAGCGATCGGCACAGACGGCAAAACTCACAATCTTTACGGCGCGGCCAGGGATTGTGATTGGCAAGAAGGGCGAAGATGTAGAATCTCTGCGCAGAGTGCTCAGTAAAAAAATGGGTATTCCGGTACAAATCAACATCGAAGAAATTCGAAAGCCAGATCTTGATGCATTATTGGTGGCCGATAGTGTGGCTTCGCAGCTTGAGCGTCGCGTCATGTTTCGTCGAGCGATGAAGCGTGCGGTTCAGAACGCCATGCGCCAGGGAGCGCAAGGCATCAAGGTGCAGGTGGGTGGTCGCTTGGGGGGCACCGAGATTGCCCGTTCCGAGTGGTATCGCGAGGGTAGAGTGCCTTTGCATACACTGCGAGCAGACATGGATTATGGAACGGCTGAAGCCAGTACAACTTACGGCATTATTGGCGTGAAGGTTTGGATATTTAAAGGCGAGATCTTGAATTTGGATGAGGCTATCGTGCCTTCACAAGCTAAATCCAACCAGGGGTAAAACGACGTGTTACAACCGAAGCGTACAAAATTTCGCAAAATGATGAAAGGCCGAAACCGCGGCTTGTCTCATCGTGGCAGTAAAGTAGATTTCGGCGAATACGGATTGAAGGCTATATCACGTGGTCGCTTGACCGCCAGACAGATTGAAGCGGCGCGTCGCGCCATGACCAGACACGTAAAGCGTGGCGGGAAAATCTGGATTCGAGTATTCCCGGACAAGCCAATTACGCAGAAGCCACTGGAAGTCAGGCAGGGTAAAGGCAAGGGCAACGTTGAGTACTGGGTAGCGCAGATTCAGCCAGGCAGAATAATGTTTGAAATTGAAGGTGTTGATGAAGTGCTGGCACGGAAAGCATTCAGCTTGGCCTCCGCCAAGTTGCCATTCGAAACGGCCTTTGTGAAGCGGACGGTAATGTAATGAAAGCCAGTGAATTGAGAGAGAAATCTGTAGCAGAGTTGCAGGCCGAGTTACAGGAGCTGTTTAAGAGCCAGTTCAACTATCGCATGCAAAAGAGTACGGGACAATTAGCACAGTTTCATCTTATAGGTGAAGTAAAGAGAGATATTGCTCGTGTTAAAACGATTATTACTGAAAAAGAGAAAAGTGGATCTTAACTATGTCAGCTAGTGAAGCGTCGGCCAGTGAAAACCATGAGAAATCTGCTCGTACCGTTACCGGTAAAGTGGTCAGCAACAAGATGGATAAGTCCATCATCGTGTTGATCGAGCGACGAGTAAAGCACCCGGTATATGGCAAGATTGTGAAAAAATCTACCAAGATTCATGCGCATGATGCGAATAATGACTGCTTGCCAGGTGATGAGGTAACGATACAAGAAGTACGCCCTATTTCGAAAACCAAGTCCTGGTCGCTGGTTTCGATAGTCGGAAGGGCAACACAGGTTTAATCAGGAACAAAAGTTAAAGAATCTGTATTCCTGCGGGATGCATGATGGAGCAAAGCAATGATTCAAGTGCAGTCATACCTGGACGTAGCAGACAATAGCGGCGCCAGACGAGTAATGTGTATCAAGGTACTGGGGGGTTCCCACCGCCGTTATGCCCGTATCGGTGACGTTATTAAAGTAACTGTTAAAGAAGCAATTCCACGAGGCAAGGTCAAAAAGGGGCAGGTTTTGACCGCGCTGGTAGTGCGCACCAAGAAGGGTGTTAGACGTAGTGATGGCTCCGTAATTCGTTTCGATGACAATGCGGCGATTCTGCTAAACAATCAAGATGCCCCTATCGGTACTCGAGTATTTGGCCCGGTTACGCGAGAGTTGCGTAACGAAAAGTTCATGCGAATTATTTCATTGGCGCCTGAAGTACTTTAGAGCAGACAGAATAGAGATTAAGAGGCGAAGATGCAGAAATTAAAAAATGACGATGAAGTAATAGTAATCGCGGGCAAAGACAAGGGAAAACGCGGAACTATATCTCGCCTCGTTGGCAGCAGTAAGGCCATTGTTACGGGAGTGAATATGGTTAAGCGTCACACCAAGCCGAACCCAAATCTGGGTCAGCCTGGTGGCATTGTTGAGAAAGAAGCGGCTTTGCATATTTCTAACATTGCGATTTTTAATCCTGGAACCAACGCGGCGGATCGAGTTGGAATTCAGGCTAGTGATGACGGCGCCAGAAAACGCGTTTTCAAATCAAACGGACAAGACATAGATTAATTAAAGCAGGTTGTCACTCATGGCTCAGTTAAGAGATTTTTACAAGAAAGAAGTTATTCCGTCACTAACCCAGCAATTTGGTTATGACAATCCTATGCGTGTGCCAAAGGTCACCAAGGTTGTGCTTAATATGGGACTTGGAGAGGCGGTTACGGACAAGAAGGTTTTAGAGGCTGCCACAGGCGACTTGACCATGATTGCTGGCCAGAAAGTAGTGGTTACCATGGCGAGGAAATCTATAGCAGGGTTCAAGATCAGAGAAGGTTGGCCTGTCGGCTGCAAGGTAACTCTTCGCGGCGAACGTATGTACGAGTTTTTGGAGAGGTTGGTAAGCATTGCGATTCCCCGAATTAGAGACTTTCGGGGGTTGAGCCCCAAGTCGTTCGATGGCCGTGGCAACTTTGCCATGGGCGTTACCGAGCAGATTATTTTCCCGGAGGTCGACTACGACAAAATCGACGCCCTGCGCGGTTTGGATATTGCGATTACAACCTCAGCAGAAAGTGATGACGAAGGCCGCGCCTTGTTGACTGCACTGCGTTTTCCATTCCGCAAGCCGGCCCTCGAAGCAGATGAAGCGCCGGTGGTTCAAGCAGCGGCAGCAGAAGAAGTAGCGGACGCTGACGAAGCGCCAGTGGTAGAGGAAGCAGCCGCGGAGCAAGCTCCTGTAGTTGAAGAGGCGGCAGAAGCAGCACCAAAACAAACATCAAAAGCAGCAACAAAACAAACATCAAAAGCAAAAGTAAAAGCAAAAGCAACCCCGGAAATTGAAGCAACAAGCACAGGGGAAGCCACGGAAACTGAGGAAAACACTGCTGCAGCAGCTGAAGAGACCGAAGCTGTAGTAGATTCAGACGCAGCAGCTGATGAGAAAGCGACGGTAGCTGACGACAAAGCGCCAGCGGCTGACGAGAAACAGGAGTCTTAAGAATGGCCAAAACGTCAATGATTGCCAGAGAAAACAAGCGTGCGAAGATGGTTGCAAAGTACGCTGCGAAGCGCGCCGAACTTAAAGCTATCCTCGGTGATGTGAATGCAAGCTACGATGAAAAGTGGGCAGCTCAGGTCAAGTGGCAGAAGCTACCTCGCGATTCCAGCCCTGTTCGGCAACGGAACCGTTGCCAAATCACTGGTCGTCCACATGGTGTTTATCGAAAATTTGGTTTGTGCCGTAACAAGCTTCGCGAAGCAGCGATGCGCGGTGATGTGCCTGGTTTAACCAAGGCTAGCTGGTAGTCGGGAGAAGAAATATGAGTATGTCAGATCCAATTGCAGATTTCCTGACCCGCATTCGTAATGCTCAGATGGCTCAGAAGCCATCTGTTAGCTGCCTTTCTTCGAAGATCAAGGTGGCTCTCAGCAAGGTGTTGGAAGATGAAGGTTTTATCAACGGCTATGCGGTTGATAACAACGGTGGCAAGCCAGTGATTAATGTGGAATTAAAATATTACCGCGGCATGCCTGTTATCGAAGAAATTAAGCGAGTCAGCCGGCCCGGACTTCGCAACTACGCGGGGTCAGAAAACCTGCCGAAGAACAGAGCCGGTTTGGGAGTAGCAATCATGTCTACTAATAAAGGCTTGATGACGGCGAAGCAAGCAAGTGCTGCAGGTATAGGCGGCGAAGTATTGTGTACAGTCTTTTAATCAGTTTACAGGCTCAGTAGAGTAAGAATATGTCCAGAGTAGCTAACATCCCGGTAGCAATACCTAAAGGCGTGGAAACAACTTTAAGCGAATCTCAGATTTCGATTAAGGGCGGTAAGGGTAATCTTCAGCTAGCCTTACACAGTCTCGTGGGAGTTTCCCAGGAAGATGAAGTGCTAAAAATTTCTGCGAAAAATGATAGCCGGCAAGCCAGTGCTTTAGCTGGAACGTTTCGCGCTCTGATTAACAATATGGTTGTAGGTGTGAGCCAGGGATTCGAGAAAAGACTCGAATTACGGGGCGTAGGTTACAGAGCCAAAGCTTCCGGGTCTAACGTGAATCTTACCGTGGGCTATTCCCATGCGATCGATTACAAACTACCCGGGGGAGTTAAAGCTGAAACTCCATCGCAGACCGAAATTGTTATCTCTGGCGCTGATAAGCAGTTGGTTGGGCAGGTTGCAGCGGAGATCAGAGACTTTCGTCCACCTGAACCCTATAAAGGCAAAGGGATTCGCTACGTTGATGAACGTGTTTACAGAAAAGAAGCGAAGAAGAAATAGGTCCTACTTATGAGCGTAAAGAGAACAGCTCGCCTGCGTAGAGCAAAGCGAGCACGAGCGAAGATCAGTGAACTGCGAGTAAATAGACTGTGTGTGTACAGGTCACCCAGGCACATATACGCGCAGGTAATTGCACCTGGTGGTAATGTAATTTTGGCCAGCGCATCTACCGTTGAGAAGACAGGCAAGGGTGGTGCGACAGGCAATGTTGAAGCCGCCGGCAAAATCGGCAAACTGATTGCTGAACGCGCCAAGGCTGCTGGAATTGATAAAGTTGCTTTTGATCGCTCTGGTTACGCATATCACGGTCGCATTAAAGCGCTGGCCGAAGCTGCGCGTGAAGGCGGATTGGAATTTTAAGGGTTGAGATATGGGATTTAAACAGGACTCAAATAGGAACGAAGAAGGGCTCCAGGAAAAGCTGATTCAGGTTAATCGCGTCGCCAAAGTGGTGAAAGGCGGACGTGTATTCGGTTTTACTGCTTTGGCCGCAGTCGGTGATGGTAATGGCAGAGTTGGCTTTGGTCGCGGTAAGGCCAGAGAAGTACCTTTGGCGATCCAGAAGGCAATGGAATCAGCGCGACGCAATATGATCACTGTAAATCTGGATGGTAATACCCTGCAATATGCAATCAAAGCGCGTCATGGCGCTTCAAAAGTGTATATGCAGCCAGCATCTGACGGTACTGGAGTTATTGCCGGAGGTGCCATGCGCGCAATCCTCGAACTAGTGGGGATACAAAACGTGCTGGCGAAATGTTATGGATCAACTAACCCGGTAAACGTAGTGCGAGCTACATTCAAGGGCTTGCGCGACATGCGTTCTCCGGACGACATCGCAGCCAAGCGCGGTAAGACAGCAGACGAAATTGTAGGTTAGAAAAATGGCCAAGAAGACAGTCAAAATCACATTGGTGCGAAGTCCCATAGGCACTTTGCCCAAACACAAGCTCTGCCTACAAGGTCTGGGTTTGAAGCGCATGCGTCAGTCAGTTGAAGTGGAAGACACTCCAGCGATTCGCGGCATGATTAATAAGGTCAGCTATATGGTGACTGTCGCGGGTGAGGGCATAAAAAATGCAGCTAAATAATTTAAGTCCCGCCGAGGGCAGTACCAAGGCGCGGAAAAGAGTCGGCCGAGGTATCGGTAGCGGCTGGGGCAAGACCTGTGGCACCGGACACAAAGGCCAGAAATCTCGTACAGGTGGATCGATTAGACCCGGTTTTGAAGGCGGTCAAATGCCATTGCAGATGCGCCTGCCTAAATATGGTTTTAGCTCACGAATTGGCCGCGTTACGGCTGAAGTGCGTACCTCCGAGCTTAATAAAGTGGACGCAGAAATAATTGATGTGGAAGCGCTGCGCAAGGCAAATCTAATTACAGCGAGCATAAAGCGCGTAAAGGTGATGTTGTCTGGCGAGATTAAAAAAGCGCTTACCCTCCAGGGTATTGTAGTGACTAAAGGTGCGAAAGCTGCGATCGAAGCGGCTGGCGGCAAGGTAATCGAAATCGAACCGGCTCCCCCGAAAGCAAAGCTGGTTAAGAAAGCCAAGAAGGCTGAGGCCGTTGCTGATAGCAAGCCGGTTGCAAAGGCAAAGCCGGTTGCAAAGGATAAACCTGCAGCGCCGTCAGAAGACGACTCAAAGTAGAAGCTTAGTTAGAGAATATGGCCAATAAACCAAACATTAATCCAGAAAACATAGGCGCCGGGCTCGGTGAATTGAAATCACGCCTGTTGTTTCTGTTGTTTGCCCTATTCGTTTATCGAATTGGGACGCATATGCCCGTGCCGGGAATAGACCCCCTGCAATTGGCGGCGTTCTTCGATCAAAACGAAGGGACATTTGCCGGCCTGTTCAATATGTTTTCCGGTGGCGCACTGGAACGCATGAGTATTGTGGCCTTGGGGATCATGCCTTATATCTCTGCATCGATCATCATGCAACTGTTGTCAGCGGTGAGCCCGCAGTTAGAACAGCTGAAGAAGGAAGGTGAATCCGGGCGTCGCAAGATTACTCAGTACACCCGCTATGGTGCCCTGGTGTTGGCAACGCTACAAGGTACGGGCATGACCGTTGGACTGCTGTCGCCAATGGCCTATGCGCCGGGGCTGGCATTTAATCTGACGGCAATTATTTCATTGGTCACGGGTGCTATGTTCCTGATGTGGCTGGGTGAGCAAATCACGGAAAAAGGTATTGGCAATGGCATTTCGATGCTTATTTTTGCCGGCATCGTCTCCGGATTTCCGGCGGCAATAGGTACCTCGCTCACGCAAGCCTATGAAGGCCAGATTAACGGCGTGTTGTTATTGGTAGTTGGCCTAATCGCAATTGGTGTGGTGGCCTGTATCGTCTACATTGAGCGAGCACAGCGCCGCATTACCGTGAATTACGCGAAGCGTCAACAGGGTAGAAAGCTCTACCAGGCACAGTCTAGCCATTTGCCTCTGAAGATAAATATGGCTGGTGTAATCCCTGCTATTTTTGCCAGCAGTATACTTTTGTTCCCGGCATCGCTGGGACAATGGTTTGGACAGTCAGAGGGTTCTGAATGGTTGCAGGATCTCGCTCTCATGATCGGTCCCGGACAGCCTCTATATCTGATTATTTTTAGTGCCATGATTATCTTCTTCTGCTTCTTTTACACGGCGCTGGTATTTAACCCGCGCGATGTAGCACAAAATTTACAGCGATCCGGTGCTTTTATCCCTGGCATCAGGCCCGGCGAGCAAACTGCGAAGTACATCGATGGTGTGATTACACGATTGACTATGTTTGGCGCGGTCTATATTACGCTGGTGTGTCTGCTGCCACAGTTTATGCAGATGCTAGCCTCTGTTCCCTTTAATCTGGGTGGCACAGCGCTGCTGATATCCGTGGTTGTTACCATGGATTTTTGGTCCCAGGTGCAGTCGCATCTGATGTCACATCAATACGACTCCCTGATGAAGAAATCCAAACTGGGCAGTTATGGTCGTAGCGGCATTTAGACGAAGCTCAACGGAGTTAAAATGAAAGTTAGAACATCAGTTAAGAAGATTTGCCGTAACTGCAAAGTTATCAAACGCAACGGTGCGGTGAGAGTAATTTGTAAGGCTGAGCCTCGTCATAAACAGCGACAGGGCTAGTTTTTTAGTCTAGATAAAACAGAACAACGGAGCAAATCTATGGCACGTATTGCCGGGGTCAACATACCAGACAACAAACATATCGTAATATCCTTGCGTTATGTCTATGGCATTGGTTCAACTACTGCGCAAGCAGTTTGTGAAGCAGCAGGCGTTACTCCTTCTGCTAAAACTGGTGAGCTGAGCCCGGAGGATTTGGATAGTATTCGTGCCGAAGTAGCCAAGGTCCCAATCGAAGGTGATTTACGTAGAGTAGTCTCCATGAACATCAAACGTTTAATGGATCTTGGTTGTAACCGTGGAATTCGTCATCGTCGTTCCTTACCTGTTCGAGGTCAACGCACCAAGACGAATGCGAGAACCAGAAAAGGGCCTAGAAAGCCGATTCGTAGGTAAGCAAAAAGTAAACTGGAATAATTTATGGCTAAGCCAGAAGAGAAATCGACAAAGAAGAAATCGCGTGTTGCCGTTATCGATGGTATTGCGCACATTCATGCGTCATTTAATAACACGATCATCACAATTACCGATCGGCAGGGAAATACACTGAGTTGGGCTACGGCTGGTGGCTCGGGTTTTAGAGGTTCCAGGAAAAGCACGCCCTTTGCAGCTCAGGTAGCCGCCGAAAAGGCCGGCAAGGTGGCGATGGAGACCTATGGATTAAAGAACTTGGACGTTAGAGTTAATGGGCCAGGGCCGGGCCGTGAATCAGCAGTAAGAGCGTTGAATACTTGTGGTTTAAAAGTCGGCAATATCACCGATGTAACGCCAATTCCACACAATGGTTGCCGCCCACCCAAGAAGCGGCGCGTGTAAAGATACGTACAACAAAAAGGGGACAGATTAAACAAAAAAGGGACAGATTTATTTTTTTGCACAGAGGCTAGCAAGCTTCTATCAAAAGTGAATCAAAAAATAAATCTGTCCCCTTTTTGCTGTCCCTTTTTGTTTTTGATAAAATCAGGAGACGAACTATGGCCCGCTATTTAGGCCCAACTTGTAAATTATCCCGTCGTGAAGGAACTGACCTGTTCCTCAAAAGCGGCGTGCGACCAATTGATAGCAAGTGCAAGACAGATGCTATACCTGGCCAGCATGGTCAGCGTCGAGGACGCCTTTCCGATTACGGAGTTCAGCTTCGAGAGAAGCAGAAAGTCAGACGCATCTATGGGGTTTTGGAGAAGCAATTTCGGGGTTATTACAAGGAAGCGGCACGACTTAAAGGCGCAACTGGTGAGAATTTACTCCAGTTGTTGGAGTGTCGATTGGATAACGTGGTTTATCGAATGGGTTTTGGTTCAACCCGCGCAGAGTCGCGTCAACTCGTTGCTCATAAGTCTATTACTGTTAACGGTGACGTTGTAAACATCGCTTCCTACCAGGTTAGTGAAGGTGATGTTGTTGCCATTAGACAAAAGGCCAAAGAACAGCTGCGAATTAAATCTGCATTGGAATTAGCTGCACAGCGCAGTGAAATTGATTGGGTTTCTGTGGATCAGAGCAAGCTAGAGGGGCAGTTCACCCGCAAGCCTGACCGCGCTGATCTGCCTTCTGAGATCAACGAAAATCTAATCGTCGAGTTATATTCCAAGTAGTGACAATCACACAAAGGATGGAATTCATGCAAATTTCTTTATCAGATTTTTTAACACCACAGGTGATTCAAGTTGATGAAATCGACTCGTGTCATTCTAAAGTGGTTCTGGAGCCATTAGAGCGCGGTTTTGGTCATACGCTCGGAAATGCCCTGCGTCGCATCTTACTGTCCTCTATGCCCGGTTGTGCCGTAGAAGAAGTGGAAATTGACGGCGTGGTGCATGAATACAGCACTATAGAAGGTGTTCGAGAAGACGTGATTGAGATTCTTCTGAATCTGAAAGGCGTTGCTATTGTTCTAAACAACAAAGATGAGGTAGTGCTGAGCCTTAGCAAGAAAGGTTCCGGTACAGTAACTGCTGGTGATATTGAGGTTGACCATGATGTAGAGATCATCAACCCGGATCATGTTATTGCCCACCTGAACAGCAATGGGGATATTAATATGCGCCTTACTGTACGTAAGGGTAGAGGTTATTCTCCAGCAGACAGCAGAGTAGGGGAGGAGGATGATACTCGCTCGGTTGGTAAATTGTTGCTGGATGCCTCATACAGTCCGGTTTCCAGAATATCTTATGCCGTTGAGAACGCCCGCGTTGAGCAGCGTACTGATCTGGATAAATTAATTATAGATTTGGAAACCAACGGTACCATCGAACCGGAAGAGGCGATTCGTAGGGCCGCCACAATCCTGCAGCACCAATTGGCAGTGTTCATTGATCTACAGAGCGAGATTATCGCCGAGCCGGAAGAACGCGAAGATGAGATAGATCCAATCTTGCTAAGACCAGTAGACGACCTAGAGTTAACGGTTCGTTCGGCAAACTGTCTGAAAGCGGAAGATATATACTACATCGGTGATTTGGTTCAACGCACCGAAGTGGAACTACTGAAGACCCCGAATCTGGGTAAAAAATCACTGACTGAAATCAAAGATGTACTGGCAACTCGAGGCCTGTCTTTGGGACTTCGCCTTGAAAATTGGCCGCCAACCGGTCTTAAATCTGATGATCGTGCAGCGTAGTCAGTAACTAACAGGTAGAAAAGATATGCGTCATCGACACAGCGGTCGTCAACTAAATCGAACTAGTTCGCACCGCAAAGCTATGTTTCGAAATATGACTATTTCATTGGTCGAACACGAGATCATTAAAACGACTCTCATCAAGGCCAAAGAACTCAGGTCAGTAGCAGAGCCTTTGATAACCTTGTCGAAGAAAGACAGCGTGGCGAATCGCCGGCTCGCATTTAGCCGTACTCGTAGCAAGGCTACCGTGGGTAAATTGTTTAGCGAACTGGGTCCACGTTACAGCGACCGTCCTGGTGGTTATATTCGCATTCTAAAATGTGGTGAACGTGCCGGTGACAAAGCACCAATGGCCTACGTTGAGCTAGTCGATCGACCACTCTCGGATTCTACGCAAGCAGTGGAAGAGACCGAGGAATAGGCTGAGAGTTAGCTGTAACAAGAACTTTTCCAAAGCCGAGTTTTGCTCGGCTTTTTTATTTTCGCATTGCCGGCGTATTGCTTCGACATCTAAACTAAAATTTTAGAAAAGGACAGACCATGATCAACTCGTTTCACCCTCCCGTTCGTACTCTTATGGGGCCTGGGCCTTCCGACGTTAATCCCCGCATTCTCGAGGCATTGTCACGGCCAACGATAGGCCATCTGGATCCAAAATTTGTGGAAATGATGGATGAAGTGAAAAGCCTCTTACAGTTTGCTTTTCAAACATCCAACGAGTTGACCATACCCGTTTCTGCGCCAGGTTCAGCCGGCATGGAAACCGTCTTTACCAATCTGTTGGAACCTGGTGATCAGGTGATTGTTTGTCAAAATGGAGTATTTGGCGGACGTATGAAAGAGAATGTTGAGCGCTGTGGAGCCACTGCCATCATGGTAGAGGACGAATGGGGTAAAACGGTGGATGTGGATAAGGCCGAGCAGGCTCTACAGGAGAATCCCTCGGCGAAGGCGCTCGCCTTCGTTCACGCCGAAACCTCCACTGGTGCCCGCAGCGATGCGGAGACTCTGTGTGCCCTGGCTCGAAAATATGACTGTCTTTCGATAGTCGATGCGGTGACCTCGCTGGGTGGTATAGAAGTTTGTGTGGACGACTGGGGTATAGACGCGATCTACTCCGGCACACAGAAATGTCTGTCATGCGTGCCTGGGCTCTCCCCCGTCAGCTTTTCGGAGCGTGCGGTAGAGGTTATACAAAGTCGCAAAACCAGGGTGCAGAGCTGGTTTCTCGATCTCAATCTAGTGATGGGTTACTGGGGATGCAATGCCAGACGAGCCTACCATCATACAGCTCCGGTGAATTCCCTTTACGCTCTGCATGAATCACTTGTTATTCTGCAGGAAGAGGGGCTAACACAGGCTTGGGACAGACATGCACTGAATCACCAGGCCTTCGTTGCCGGGATAGAGGCGCTGGGTTTAGCGCTTCTAGTCGACAAAGAGTTCCGTTTGCCACAGCTGAATGCGGTTTCTTTTCCTGACTCTGTAGATGATGCTGCGGTTCGAGCTATATTGCTGAATGACTACAACCTGGAGATAGGTGCTGGCCTTGGTAGCCTGGCAGGAAAGGTGTGGCGAATCGGTCTGATGGGCTATGCCAGTAATAAGAAAAACGTACTGCTTTGCCTGTCCGCGTTGGCCGGTGCGCTGTCAGCTACCGGAACCAGAGTAGACGCCGAAAAAGCCATTGTGGCAGCACAGTCACTCTATTCTACAACCTAATTGCCATCTTGGGAGAGCCGTCACAATATTCCTATTGACAAGGAGTATGCTGGCTCAGGCTCAGGCTTAGGATGCGGGAGGTGCTGCTATTGCCATCGACAATGAGCTGGACGATGGCCTGGGTGTGTCTGGCACTGTCAGAGCAACTCTTGGAGCCAGTGGCACGGATACGGCTCCTACAAACGTAGCGTTGGCAGCAGCCTACTCGGAAGACAATGTTTATACAGTTTGCTATCGCCTGTAAAGACAGGCTGCAAGGCATTAGAAACCCGATAGTTCTACAGTTATCGGGGTTTTTTATGCCTGGGAATTGCTGCTTGAAGCGGAGGGTTTGTCAAAGAAGAGACTGCACAGCAGCAACGGCCATATTCCTACGTGCACCATCACATCTGCGGTATTAAATACATAGTTCCAATAAGGGATGTGTTGAATGTAGATGAAGTCAATAACGCTGCCGTGAATTAAACGATCGGCAATATTGCTGGCGCCGCCCCCAACGATGAAGCCAAAACAAACAAACTCATAACGCCTTACCGAATCCGTGAACCAAAGGTACGCTGTTACAGCTACCAGCAAACCTATACTTATCATTCCAAATACCCAGCCCTTACCCTGGAACATGCCAAATATGCCGCCGAAATTTCGGACGTGAGTGAAGTGGATGAAACCATTAATCTCCATCGTAGAATGAAGCGCAATGTTAGTGTCAACCCAGTAGCCAATGGCTTGCGACAGGGCCATGACCAGAAATGCGATCAGCGCAAACAGAGTGATATTTTTAATTTTGTGGTTCAAACGGATTCTCGAATCAGATTTACAGAAGTTCAAAAAAAGCTCTGAGCCTGATTGCATTTGCTCCCACATCACCGCCGCCTACACGGGATAAGGATCTCGCATTGACCCGAGTCTGGCTTCCTTCTGCCTCCAGCCTGATGACGATATCATCCTTAAATCTAAACCAAAGTGTGGTGTCCGTAGCTTCAATTCTACCTTCTGACTTCACCGCAGAAACCAGCTCCCAGCCGAGTTGCTCGACTGCTGCCAGGGCACGGTCAAATACTTCATCGACCGGGGCACTATATTGTTGCGGAACCAGGTCAGGATAAGCCTCGGCAGTCAGTTCCGCCAGGCGTTCCGGGGTCATGTTATTGGAACCGCCATATACCACAGTGTTAGGTGCATCTACCCGCAGCGGCAGCACATCCACGAAACTCGGAGGTGAGCTGAGATCCGTGGAAATGTCGTGAATGGGGGGGTAATTGACACCTTCGGGTGGGCGAAAGCTTTCCGGTACAGCGTAGGCTATCGCCGCCGCCACGGTTCCTATGGCGGCGAAGCTGGCGAATTTTACGGCATTGCCGGTGTGCAATAATTTGGCAGCAATGACAATAGCGATGGTCGCCGCCAGGCCAACCCAGGCAATAATGTCGCCGTAGTTGTTGGAGATACGCAGCAGGTCGAAGCCCCTGCGGAAGTCCCAAAGGCCCAGCCAGATACCAGCGGCAGAGCCCAGCGTCAATACGCCAATACCGATTCCTGCCAACATCACCAGCAAGGCGGCAATATTCAGGTAGAGTTTGAATTTGTTCGGTTCACTACTGATAATTTCATCACTCATTTTTAGTTTCCTCCGTTGTTGCTTGATCAGCATACTGGACTACATGACCGCTGCCATCCACTTTTAGTTCGATAATGCTATGGGCACAATTGTGCATACTTGGTGGCGCCCAGAGTTCGCTTAGGGGGCGTCGCTGGAAGTGACACAGTAATGTCTTAATGAGGGCGCCATGGCTGACGATTGCCACCCTAAGGTTATTGTACTCAATTAACATGGCGTTTACCGCAGCCACTGCTCGAGCCTGCAGTTGCAAGAAAGTTTCTGCACCCTTGACGTCGAAGAGATGGGGCTGCTCCCAGAAATGCGTAAAAGAATCAGGATCGTGAACGGCGACATCATCGTATAGCTGCCCTTCCCAGGGGCCCAGATGTATTTCCCGTAGGGAATCCAGGTATTCTATCTGAGGCTCTGTCTTACCGAAGGCGTGATCTGCTGTTTGTCGTGTACGCACGCTACTGCTGCAAAACACCTGGTCAAATGTCAGGTGTTGAATTCGATCACTTAGCTGTTGCGCCTGTGCGATGCCGAGCTCAGTTAATTGAGATTCACTCTGGCCCTGAACTCGACGTTCTTCATTCCAGTTGGTCTGGCCGTGTCGGAAAAGGTGTAACTCCATAATATCAGTCCAGTATAGCTGTTATGACTTGCTTCGGGTTCTAGCGATGGCCGCTAGCCAGCCGCGATATTGTGTGTCGCGCCACTGTTCGCTCTGCTGCGACTGAAAACTCCGGTCTAATTGCCATCGCTCCGCGATTTCTTCCAGCGAACTGAACAGTCCCTCCTGTAGACCGGCAACGTAGGCTGCACCTAGCGCTGTAGTTTCTGTTAACAGCGGTCGATGTAGCTTACAGTTGAGTAAGTCTGAGAGCTTCTGTAACACGTAATCATTATTCGCCATGCCGCCATCGACACGGAGACTGCGCAGAGTGACATCATCCGCTTCCATAGCCAACACCAGATCTTTGGTTTGGTAGCAAACTGATAATAGCGCGGCCGTGACCAATTCCTTGATGCCGGTGTCGCGAGTCAGGCCGTAGATTGCGCCGCGGGCGTCGGCATCCCAGTAGGGGGCGCCAAGACCGGTAAATGCCGGCACCAGGTATACGCTTAAATCGTCGTCCGTGGCCATCGCCAGCGCTTCTGATTGTGCCGCATCGTCTATCAATTTCAGACCATCCCTGATCCATTGAATAGTGGCACCGGCCATGAAAATACTGCCTTCGATGGCGTAACAAGCCTCACCTTTGAGCCGATACGCGACCGTGCTCAATAGACGGCTATTGGACTTTATCACTTCAGGGCCGGTATTCATTAACAAGAAACACCCGGTGCCATAAGTACATTTTGCCTGCCCGGCGCTGAAGCAGCCTTGGGCGAATGCAGCCGCCTGTTGATCTCCGATCATTCCGGTTATGGGAATCGCCGCACCCAGCAGCTGTGGCTCACAGACGCCGAAATTATCGGCGCAATCTTTTACCTGCGGCAGTAAGGCCGCGGGGATTTCAAAATACTGCAACAACTCTGCATCCCATTGCTGCGTGTGGATGTTAAACAACATGGTGCGGGAGGCGTTGGTGGCATCGGTGCAATGACTCTGGCCGGCAGTTAGCCGCCACAGTAAAAAACTATCGATGGTGCCAAATGCTAACTCGCCCGCTTCTGCCCTGGCGCGTGCGCCCGGCACGTGCTCTAACATCCAGCGAATTTTTGTTGCCGAGAAGTAGGGGTCGATGAGCAGGCCGGTTTTGTCTTGAATGCTCTCCTCAAGGCCCTGTTCCCGAAGTGTATTACAGTAGTCGCTGGTGCGCCTGTCTTGCCAGACGATGGCGTTACAAATGGGCTCGCCAGTCTCCCGATCCCAGATTACCGTGGTCTCTCGTTGATTGCTTATGCCAATACAGTCTATGTCACCGGCGTTAAGCCCGGCTCGGTCCAGGGCGACACGGCAACTGTGCAGAGTGGTTTTCCATATCTGGCTGGGGTCATGCTCGACCCAGCCGTTGGCGGGATAAAGCTGTTCGATTTCCTGTTGACCAAGTCCCAGCGCTGCGCCCGCGCTGTCGAAGACCATGGCTCGGCTACTAGTAGTACCCTGATCGATCGCTAGTATATAGTTGCTCATTAAATCCAATGCCCGGTTTGACTCTATGCTGATTCAACTTGCTGTACCAGTCGCTATTAAAAGTAATCAGAGGGTCCCTAGGCAGTCATGTTACACTAAGTCTCTCTTTGTTTGGCACGCTTGGCTCTCAAGTGACTCAATCAGAATCTGTTCACGACCTACTGGTTATCGGTGGAGGAATTAACGGCACAGGAATTGCCGCTGATGCAGCCGGGCGAGGGCTGGATGTTGTGCTTTGCGAAAAGAGCGATCTGGCCTCGGCTACTTCTTCCGCCAGCAGCAAGCTCATACATGGCGGCTTGCGTTATCTCGAATTCTACGAATTCAGCATGGTGCGTAAGTCACTGCTCGAACGTGAGTTGCTGACTAAAGCGGCTCATCATATTATCAAGCCGCTGGTTTTTCAGATCCCAAGACTACCCCATTCCCGCAACTTCTGGATGCTGCGCGCAGGTCTGTTTTTATATGACAACCTGGCCAGGCGCCATCTTTACAAAGGCTCACGCAGCGTAAAATACTCCAGCGATAGTCCGCTTAATAGTGCAATCCGACGCGGTTTTGAGTACTGGGATGGTCAGGTAGACGACTCCCGGTTGGTGGTTCTAAACGCCCTGCAGGCAAGCAGAAAGGGTGCCGCCATCCTGACGCGTACCGAGTGTACAGAGATTAATTCAACAGCTCAGGGCTGGCGTATTACACTGCGTGATCACCGCAGTAATAGCGAATCTGTACAGGTCTTTAAAGTCGTCGTTAATGCCACCGGCCCCTGGGTTTCGACACTGCTTGAAACTCTCGTAGAAGACTCACACCCGCAACAACTGCGCCTGGTGAAGGGTAGCCACATCGTCGTGCCCCGAATACACGATGGCGATCAGGCATTTCTACTGCAGCATCATGATGGCCGCGTAATTTTTGTAATTCCCTATATGCAGCAGTACTCCCTGGTGGGGACTACGGAAGAAGAATTCGAGGGCGATCTCGATACTGTGCAGATATCTCCTGAGGAAATAAGGTATCTGATATCGATGGTAAAGTTGTATTTCAAGAAATCGGTTTCGCGGTCGGACATTGTGCACAGTTTTGCCGGTGTCAGACCACTGGTCGATGAAGCCGGAGAAGATGCCATCAGTGTGTCCCGTGATTATCATCTGCAGCTCGACACCTCGGCACAACCTATTATGTCGGTCTATGGAGGGAAAATAACAACCTATCGGGTATTGGCTGAAGAAGTGCTGAATCAGCTTGCCAGGTATTTTCCGGATATGAAGGCGCCGTGGACTAGCACCGCTACGCTCCCGGGCGGAGATTTTGACCTGTCGGAGACACTGTTTCAGGATATCGCATTACGCTATGCCTGGCTGGATTCGGATCTGATTCGCCGCTGGCAAACCAGCTATGGCACCCTGAGTTTTGACATCCTTGGAGACGCAACCGGGCCATCCGACCTGGGCGTGAATTTCGGAGCTAACCTTTACCAGAGAGAAGTAGACTACCTTTGTCGCAATGAGTGGGCCTGCAGCACCGACGACGTGCTTTGGCGCCGTTCTAAATTGGGCTTAAGATTCAGTGGCAGGGAGCGCAGTTCCCTCGACAATTACATAAAACAATCTTTTCCTGCCGTGGGTTAAGGAAGGCCGAATGCTTGATAGTGCTCTGGATCATCCCCGGAGTAAGAAAGCATCCATACCCTATGCGCTATCAGCCTGAATCAATGTTGGCTAGATGGCGGTGCCTATGCCCTGCTGGGTCCTTCTGGCTGTGGCAAGACTACACTACTGAAACTCATTTCCGGATTGCTGCGTCCTACGGTGGGCAGGGTGTTATTTGACACAGAAACTAATAGCGTTTTCCGAAAAAGAGAGCTCCAAATTTGAACTAACCGATATGGGAAAACTGCTCAGCGGGAGCGTACCTTTGCCCTTGCGCGGTTCTCAAGTGACGCACGGCATTAGTGCGGCTACTGATTTGTGGCAGGTTAATATAAATCCAGAGCAAATCGTTCAGGTCATTAATAATCTTGTTATCAATGCGCAGCAGGCCATGCCTGGTGGAGGTAGTATTAAAGTTATCGCAGAGAACTTTTACTGTGAGTTGGATAATCGTTTAAACCTTAGAGAGGGGCGTTATATCAAGGTGTCGATTTGCGACCATGGTTCGGGATTCACCAAGGCAATAGAAGGGAGTATTTTTGACGCCTTCTTTACCACCAAGAAAAACAGTAGCGGATTAGGCCTGACAAGTTCGAAGTCAATTATAGAGAAGCACAAGGGATGCATCGAGGCCAGCTCAACCCCAGACGTAGGTACAGTGCTTAGTTTTTATCTTCCAGTTGGCTCGGATAGAGTAAGTTTGGAAATCGTGCCGTAGAATTAAAAGAAGAAATAGTAATAGTGTTTCGGGGCAAGGCAACGAATTAGTCGCGACCAATTCGTTGCCTGTATTGCGCTTCCAATATTTTTTCCTTCGCCTGCCATCGACTCTTCAGCCACTGAGACATGTCCTCGATATCACCGAGAGTAAATTGCTCAATGGTGATGTCTATGCGCTTGATCTCTCCGTGTAAGCAGTGCCAGAAGCTTCGTATACCCTTGTCAAAGCTGATAGTGATGTCGAGTACTGGAGTCTCCGGTGAAGCTGTATTCCGTAGAATTCTCATGCCACCCACCCGGGGTTTTAAAAGGTGTTTGTAGGGTGAACGCTGAGTTTCTTTTTTTTGTTCGGTGAAGCGGGTGCCTTCGACAAATATCAGTAACGCACCTGGTTCATTAGAAAGATCACGGGATGCTGTCTGCAAAGAGCTGAAATCGCTGGTCCTGGCGCTAACGCCGGAGCTGCGATGCAGTAGCGGGAAGTTCATCGCAACACAACCCCAACCGATGACAGGTACCCATGCCAGTTCCCGTTTGACCAGAAATTTTAGAATAGGCCCCTTAGCCATAATGACTTCCTGCAACACGCAGATATCGAACCAGGATTGGTGATTGCTGATGACTATAGGAGAGGGATGGTTACCGATTTCTCCGTGTACGTTGAGCCGGATTCCGGTAATGTGGATCATCCAGAAGCTATTTAATTTGATCGCCGCGTGATAAATGAGTGAGCTGACCACATTACACGGGCCTGCGACCCAGCGCTTTGGAAACGCGAATCGAATAATTGCAATTGGGACCAATAGGAGTACCCAGAAGCTCAAATTAATAATCACCCAACTCAGCGCAACAAAACTGACGAGGTTGCCGACAACAGCCTTCACTTTACCCATCGATTTTAATCAGAGACTCCCCAGACTCATACCGCTTCTGAACTCATCCATTGTGCCAGGGCGCGACCGATTGCGTCCGGTGAGATCTCCTGCACAAAGTGGCTGCCGAATACCGATACTTCCTGTTGGTTGTCGAAGCCGCGTACAAAATCCAGCAGCGGACCACTCCTCAGAATTGCGCCGGGGTTAACGCGGATAAACAGCTTTGGCAGTTGGCTGGCGGCAAACCAGTCTGTATAACTGGTGACCAGATCCACAGTATCCGCTGGATTTCCTCCCCTGGGCAGCTCTCGAGGCCAGGTCAATGTGGGTCGACGGCTTTCACCTGCCTGCAAATATGGACGCCGATACTCGGCCTTGTCGGCTTCACTGAGATAGTATCCAAGCCCGGCAATCAGAATCTGCTCCACAAACACATTGTTTTGCAGCACCGCTTCCTCACCATTTGCTGAACGGAAGGTGACGAAAGCGCCCTGGCTTGGCTCCGGAATAGCTGGCAGGCTGGAAGGATTTAAAATCGCTTCCATATAAGCGATGCCACGGACGCGGTCAGTATAACGTTGGGCATAGCTCAGCCCGATACCTGAGCCCCAGTCGTGAATCACTAGGGTCACCCGCTCCGTCACGCCGATCGCTTCCAACATATCGAATATGTAGTCACGGTGAACGCTGAATTTATAAGCATCGGGGCCGCTATTCGGCAAAGGGTCGGAATCACCCATGCCCACCAGATCTGGCGCAATACAACGCCCAAGATGCTGAACATAGGGAATAATATTGCGCCACAAATAGGAGGAGGTGGGGTTGCCGTGCAGGAACACGATAGGGTCGCCAGTGCCTACTTCATAGTAGGCCATCTCGAGACCACGGACACGTACTCTCTTCTTTTGTGCCGCCCATGGCGACTCCTGCGCCTGGGCGCGTTGCGGTGCCAGGGCCAGCGGCAGGCTCGCGGCACCACCGGCTATCACGGCCGCCCGCATCAGCTTTCTTCTATTGAACTTAAACAAGCGAATGCCTTCAAAAGATTGCACGAAAGATCAAGGTTAGCACGACTCGTCCCCAATTGCGGAAGGTCTTTGTCTTGTCATTTGGGGCTCTACCGCACATACGTGGAAAACACGCCAGAATGTTCTGTCCAGCGCAACTGCTCAGGCTAATAAGCCCTCTCTTACAGCTTTGAATCCGAACCGGAGTTGATCTTCAGGCATTCATCCAGCGCATGTTTAACGTTGCCAAGTGCGCGTTCGTCATTGTGTGAAAATCTATGTAGCTTATAGCTTCGTAAAAATTTCTTAACTGCCAGAATTCTGGGCGCCGGCCAGTCTCCTGGCAAATTCTCTGCATAGGTGCTTGCGGTCCATGCAGTATTCGTGGGTAAATTTGAGCTGCTCAGGAAGCGCTGCCAGAGCTTTTGCCACTGCCGAAATTTGCTGTCGCTCGCAGCTTTTTTAATTCGAATGCGCCGGTATTCACGCACAAACAGAAACAGCAAGATTAGCACACCGCCATAGCGCACCAGGTTGGCGGCGAGCGCGTCGGCGAGAACCCGGTCGACCATAATTTGCCACTGGCCTGCGAGATAGTGGTACCAGCTACTAATTTCGAGAGAGCTGTAGTTACCAAAAAAGGCATTGATGCTGGCAGGAGTGGGATCCACAGTGTGCCAGTAACCTTTGAGGTCTTGCCACTCTACCCAACTATGGGCGTCACGCTCTCGCACCAGCCACAATTCAGAAGAGAGGCGCTCGTGAATCACATAGCCACTAACCAGCCTGCTTGGAATTCCGTTAGCCCGTAACGCCAGGGTGGTGGCGCTGGCAAACCAAAAACAGTAGCCAGCTCTCTCGTTGAGGAAGAAGTCATGGAAAGGCTGGGTGGGATTGAAATTGGTTTGCAATGAATAGCTTCGCTGTCGGAAATGTCCCAACACATTGTTTACGGTCTGGGCTTGTCCATCAGCTAGAAACTCCTGACTTTTATCTTGTAATGTCTGGTCCCAGAAAGCGGGCAGTTGCAAATTCTCCGCGTTGAGGGCTTCTGGTACGGCATCGTCTCCGGTCTCAAGTTGCCAACGCCGGTCGACACCTCGATCATAGGCTGGAGTCCAGACGTCGGCAGGGTCCTTGCTCAGCGCAGAAAATCTACCGCTAACGCTGTGGGTACCAGGACTAAGGAATATGTAGCGATCTCTTTTTAAACTGTGGATAGTTAAGC
The DNA here is from genome assembly GCA_963694865.1 of Gammaproteobacteria bacterium. Classification (GTDB taxonomy): domain Bacteria; phylum Pseudomonadota; class Gammaproteobacteria; order Pseudomonadales; family Pseudohongiellaceae; genus UBA9145. Next base: position 25,199 of record CAVOFA010000017.1, read on the forward strand.
TTTGATGCTCCGCATTTTCCGCGCCAGCGTGGTGATTTTCCAAGCGGTAGCGCCACTCACCGGAGTCCAGTCCCTGGGCGTCAATATTGCTGAGAAACTGTCGCGGCTGTACCGATGCCTGCCACACCAGGTCCTCATCCCGTTGCACCAGACGATTGCCTGCCAGATAGCGAGTGGGTAAAGTTGCCCCGTCAATACGCATGACCGGGCGGGTGGACGGGCGCAGAAACACCGATGCATCCAGTCGCTGATAGGGTGAGAACCCGGTATTGGCAGTGCCGGGGGAATCCGGGAACAGGTTCCCCAGAGCTGCGAGGAGCGGCCCTTGTGCAGTCCCTAAAAGCATCACCATGAGTGGAGCGATCAGAGCTAATGGCAGCATTAACAAGAGCCGTGACCACAGGATTCCGGCACAGCGATCTGCCAGCAGTACTACGCTTGCAAGTAGCATCCCGACAACGGTTAGCGTAGCGACGGGCAGCCCCAACACGTTAACAACTGTCGCCTGCGGTGGCGAAATAAGCAGCAGTAATATCAGGCCGATCACTAAAATGGTTTGTGTATCACGTTCTAATGGTACCTGCGAACTGCTACTCGCTCTGGCCGTAAACAGCCACAGCAAGTAGATCAGGACAGCCAGAATGAAGCCGGCATAGAGGCTTGAGGTTTGTACCCAGGAACCCTCGGCAACCAGATTTTCCAACAGCTCGCTGCCCACAATTGCAACGGCCGCAACCATGACAAACACCAGCCCCCAGGTGGGCCGCTCAACAGTAACGCACACAGCAGCATTCCCACCGCCAGGAACGAGCCCGGTGATAGCCAATCCAGGCCGAAATACATCAATGTTGCAATGGTGCCGCTGTGCATAAAACTGGCGATTACCATGCCAATGAGGATGAAGATATAGATGGCAGGAAGGGCCCGGGTTATAGCCGCACTCATCAAGCTGCGGATAGCGGTAAATGAGTGTCCCAGCAGGCGGGCGTTGAGGCTAGCCCAAACCAGGCAGAGGAACATCAGGCTGTGGAGATCGATGCCAAATGCGAACAGGCCGACAGCAATAGTTGTAATGATGAGCAAAAAACACAGGATCGCCTGAAGGAAAGAAGGGGTGCGTTGCGTAGTGGCAGTAGACATGGGGACTTAGCATATAAACACAATTGGGGCCAGAGTAAAATTATGCAAGGCTCAGACCTTCGATTTGCAAGCGGCTGTTGTAAATAGCAGTCGCAATCTGAAGGCTACACAATGGATCTGGCCTTGCGAATCATCAGGTCACTAGCTGAAAAACTTAATGCGGCCAATGAACTGGCATTGAGCCCGCACTGATAGTTACATCTCTGCAGTTTTTGTTTCAGTTTTCCTTGTATTCTTTGGCACTAATTCCAGTACGGTAACTGAGCTTGAGTGACAGAAGCTACCGACTTACTTGTTGAATTTATCCGCCAGTGCCGTGCAGCGAATATTCCATTCAGCCTTAATCGATTTGTGTAGGGTATTCAATTTTGGGTCCAGCTTTATTCGTAGCCTGATCCTGGTTTTGCCACTTTCTTCCTGAAACTTCACTGTTACCTCGCTCTCAGCCTTTGGCTGCGTGCTTGCGATCCAGCTGAAAATCAGGCTGTGGGGGATGTTTAATAATTTGTAAATTCCGCTATAGGAAAGTTTCTGGTTATTGTCGACAACGGTATAGGAAAATTCACCGCCCACGCGAACTTTGTTATTGAGCGCGATGACAGTCTGTTGGCCAAACATCCAGCCACCTACAAACACCGGAATAAGCCATTGGTCATACACTTTCTGTGCTGGCGCGTTAATGGTTTTGCTGAGAGAAATAGTTGATGCCTTGAGTTTTCCAGGCGGTAACTGAGGATCATTTTCCAGCATTGAGAGTTGTTCGGTTGCCATATTACTTAAGAGTCTCATAGGGATTGTGTGGCATTAGCACTGTGGCTATTCCTGCACGCCGTGTCGCCTCTTTCTGCCCGTAATTGCTAGCTAGATAATCTAATATGGAATCTTCCACTGCAGTGGATAGTTGTGCCAGCCCTTGAAATTCCTGCATCCACCGCAGACGGCTCTTCCAGACTTCACGGGTACCGGAGTTTTGTGTGACAAGCTGCGCCGAATGGCACTTTGTGCAGGCGGCTTGTACCAGTACCCAGCCTGCATCCATCTTCAGACCGGTGCCACTGTCAATTTGCTGTGCGCTGGATACCTGAAAGTTGAATACAGTCATTGAGCTTATCAACAGGATGCCTGATGCGAGTTGGCAAGTAGCCAGTAAACCTTTCCTTGATTGCAGCACAATCATACAACCTGCACCGCTACGCGATGGCAGGCGTTGTTCAGATAGCCGCGGGGATTCCAGCCAGGGACCACCATAGGTTGCGAGCGACCGCGATCGTCCATGGCTCTGGCCCAGACTTCATAGTAACCGGGCTCTGGGAATTGCGCCCAGGTCTCCCAGTTCTGCCAGGCCAGTCGATTGCTGCCTGACTGCACTGCCGATGGCAACCAGGTGGCACCAAAGTCGATGGAAATGAATACGCCGCTGACCTGACTATCGCCAGCCCAGGCATGGCCTCGCACCACCAGCCGCTCTCTCAGATTATGGCTAATGCCGGATTGTGGAAAGCTTATAAGGGACTTCACTGGCATTGACTCGATAGTGTGCATGTCTTCATTAGGTACCCGTGACCCCGGTGCCACCGCGGTTACTGGTACGGAGTAAGAAGGTGCAGCCATTTTTGCGCCGTCGTGTACGCGATCTCTAACCACTATGCGGTTTAACCATTTTCCAGACACCGAGCCAGGCCAACCGGAGCAAACCATGCGTAGTGGATAGCCATTTTGCAGCGGAATGTCCTCGCCGTTCATCGCCCAGGCGATGAGAGACTCCCGCTCCATAGCTTTAGCGATAGGGACGCCTCGAGAGATGGGGTTTAGGTCTGGATCACCACTGATATGAGTATCAGCGCCGAAGTAACCCACATAAACAGCATCGCCATTAACGCCGCAGTAATTAAGAACATCCCGCAGACGCACGCCAGTGAATTCGGGACAAGCAATCGCACCGGTGGTCCACTGATTGCCGCTGGCAGCCGGGGTGAATTCCTTACGACCGTTGCCACCGCACTCGAGTTGCAATTGCAAAGTCACTGCTTCGAAACGCTGCCTAAGCTCAGCTATAGAAAAACTGCTGGGTCGCTGGCAAGATTCACCTTCAATCTGCAGGCGCCAGTTGTCAGGATTGATGTTCTCTGGCGGTATCCCGTTATTACGGATAAACATGCGGTGATTAGGTGTGACTGGGTCATCCAGCAGATGTGCGGGAGTCTCGGCATTTAATGGACGGTCGTTCAAAATAATCAAACCGTTTTTGCCAGTTATTTGAGCCGGCACATTATCCGCAGCGTAGGCGGCAGGAATCAATCCACCCGGCATAAAGCGTGCGAAGGGGATGCTCATGCCGAGAGTGGCACTGATAGCGACGAGTGAGCTCTTTTTCAAGAAACCCCGACGACTGAGGCTGTCGCTCTGTCGCTCCCAAACTAGCCGATCGGCTGCAATTGGATCTTGTCTATACAGTGCGCTGACTTCTGCCTGGTTATTTTTATTCATTAGATATTCCTTTGCGGTAACCAGGACACCTTTCAGGCAAGCCTGACATAGAGATCGAATCTGCCTGCAATGAGGTATCACTGCATTGTTCAGAGGCGCCCTGGCACTGAGACTATCAAATATAGGCCAACACGTCCAAAGGTCCGGAAGCAGAACCGGGCTTACTCCGGCTTCTGTAATTTTAGCAGAAATCTATCGGTGTTACGGTTCAGGCCTGGGTCGAAAATGCTGCGGCTGTGGTCGTCGCTACGTGTACGCAGGAGCTCGCTGGGTTCTACATTGAAGCCAGCCTGTTCAGCGACATCAATAGCCTGCTGAATCTGCATTCGGTGCATGTCCCGATTATCCCTGCCGGCAAGCCCCACGTGATCGGTGATGCCAACTACTCCGCCTGGCTTTAACAGCGCCTTCAGGCTGAGCAGTATCGTCAGTGCTTGTTGCGGACTGGAGTTGTAAGAGTCGTGTAGGGTCTGGGCTACTATCACGGCATCCAGGGATGCTGCGGTAAGGCCGATGTTATCCAGTCGTCTAATAACTTGACGAACATTGCTGAGATTGCCGTCGCGTATCTTGTTGTCCAGGGCCTCTCCCTGAGTAATGTCCTGGTGATCTTCCACAAAGCGCAAGCCCCTGGGGGTGTTTTGTGCGTAGACTATGCCGTTGGGACCAACGGCTTTTGCAAGAATAAAGGTGTAATAACCACCGGCGGCGTAGAGGTCCAGAACCGTCATCCCTGCTTCTATGCCGAGGAAGTCCAACACCTCGACGGGTTTCCGTACCTGGTCGCGGGCAAAATCCGATACGTCACCATCGGGGCCGCTGATCGCACGACGCAAGGCTTCCTTGTCCAGCGCATGCACCATCGGTGTAATGGTAATCGACAAACAGACCAGCAGGACGGTGCCGGGAAATCGATGATAGATGAACCAATTTTTAATTCTGTTTAACACTGATCTTACCAATGACGGTGGCTATGTATTCAAGCCAATTCCCCGCGCCATAAGAAATGCAAGTAACGGGGTAATAACGAGTACCACAAGTTCTAGTTTGGTCAATACTCCAATTAATCGGGGTACGGCAATCGTTGTGGCTGTTGATTTTCGATTTCTGATAAAAAATATCGCAGGATAGATCGATAGTAACGCAAGCAGGAAGAATAAGCCGAGCTTAAGCTGAAATATCGGATTTTGAGAATAAAATTCGGCAGGTTTACCGATCCATAGCCACAGGCTCAGGCCAAACAACAGAGTCAATGCAGCAGCAACGCCATAAACAGCATCCACTTTGGCTAGATTGCGTGCATCTTCACCGTTTATTGTCGGTTTCAGAGCCATGTTCTCAATTATCAGGGCAGCAGTCAGCGCCAAGATGGCAATAAAATGCAGAGTGCGAAAAAGTGCGTACAGCATGGAATAGGGAAGCCTCTGATTAATGATTCAATATCACTGCCCTTTCAATATTATTGCCACTACACAGTGGCCGTAGATCAAGGCGGCTTCCTGCAGTAATGTTCACTACCTTAAAAAGGGTTTCCCAATAATACTGCAATTGAGGACTTGCCAGTGCATTTAGGCGCAAATAGGTACGGGATAATTAGTCTTTCCTGTTATGCTTTCAGCTACCTGCACAAGAACAGGCTCAATGGGAGAGACCATGACCACGGACACTACGGCGACAAGCAATAATAATTCTGGCAACGATATTCATCTTAAAACAAATATGCGCAAGGTTGCGTTGACCGCGCTCGCCGGCGCCAGCATCGAATGGTATGACTTTTTTATCTACGCCACCGCAGCAGCCCTGGTTTTCCCATCGATTTTTTTCCCGGACAGCTCCCCCACCATGGCTCTTATTCTGTCTTTTGGAACCTTTGCCTTCGGTTTCATTGCACGCCCTGTGGGTGGGATTCTTTTTGGACATTTCGGTGACAGAGTAGGCCGCAAACGCACTTTGGTTATTGCCCTGGTGATGATGGGAGTCGCGTCTACCCTCATTGGTTTGCTGCCCGGCTACGCGACCATCGGCGTTGCAGCGCCTATTTTGTTGAGTTTACTAAGATTTACCCAGGGCCTCGCTATTGGTGGTCAGTGGGGTGGCGCCATGCTACTTGTTACCGAGAGCGCACCGGCGGACAAGCGCGGCTACTACGGCGCCTATGCGCAGGCGGGGGCACCGGTTGGTGTCATCCTCGCCAACCTGGCTTTCATTATTATCAGTGCGACGGTTTCCGATGATTTCTTCATGCAGTGGGGTTGGCGCATTCCGTTTATTTCCAGTGTCATCCTTATCGCTATCAGCATGTACGTGCAACTGAACATGGAAGACACCGAAGCCTTCAAAGACTTGGCTGCGGCAAGAGCCAAGGAGGAGGCTGAGAACCCTGCGGCGGTAGTGATCAAGCGATCACCGGTATTGGAAGCTATCGTTAAGTATCCGCAGCGAATCGCGTTGGCAGCGGGAGCTTTTCTCTCGATTCAGGTTACCTTCTACATCCTGATTGGTTTCGTGTTGGCCTACGGAGGTGATCCCAATGGTGCGGCCATGTCACGGGATGACATGCTTATTGCAGTACTTATTGGCTCGGCACTGCAAATACCAACCCAGTTTTTGGCCGCGGCCTATTCCGATCGTCATGGTCGTCGTGGCATTTTCATGTTGGGGGCGATACTCACTGGCGCCTGGGGTTTTGCATTGTTTCCGCTTATCGATACCGGTAACTTCTGGTTGATTGTAGTTGCGATCAGCGGCGGTTTGATGTCTCTGGGAATGATGTATGGTCCACAGGCTGCATTCTTTACCGAGCTGTTTAGCACCGAGGTGAGGTACTCCGGCGCCTCGCTGGGTTATCAGATGGGGGCAATTCTCGGTGGTGCATTTGCACCTACCATCGCCACCATACTGTGGACAGGCTACGACATATTCTGGGTGTCGGTGTATATCGCCATCGCTTCGGTGCTGTCGCTCATCTCGGTGGCAATGTTGACTGAAACCTTCAAAACAGATTTAAACAATACCGACTGAATTCTGGGAAAAAGACACGGCAGGAATAATGCGGGGTCCAAGCTGCGACGAGAATGCTACCGTTTTTCCACCCAGCTTGGCAAAAAATCCACGGCGGTAACTTTTTTATCGTGATCGTAAGCGATCTTGTGACTATCCAGCAGTGTCTGTAATGAGCCATTGTCATTGGCGGACAACACCGCCGTACAATCGCCGACTAACTCACCGGCTATAAACGTTTGTGGAATAGTGGGTGAGCCAATTTTCTCCCGCAGTGCCTGCCTGATCTTCGCGCTCAGGCCGTTACTCTGGTACTGAACAGAATCCAGATCAACGGACAGATACGCTATGTTTAAGGCTTGCAGGAGCTTTCTCTCTGACCAGCAGAATTCACACCATTCCAGGACAAACAGCACCACAGGATTGGCTGCATCATTGATAAGTCTTTCGACGGCTTCCCTGCCCTCGGTGTTGATGGCGTCGATGCTATCAGCCTCCTGCCGTGCCGAATTGGTAATTGGGTGTTGAGGCGGAGATTTTTACTTCTTCACTGTTCATCTCGCTGTCGATGCCGTCGAACAAAGGCGTGGTGAGGTAGCGTTCACCCGTGTCTGGCAACATGCAAAGTAGTGTGCTGCCTGCTTCCGCCTGTTCCGCAATGCTTATAGCACCGGCGAGAGTTGCACCGCCGGTTATACCGGTGAAAATGCCTTCCTGCCGGGCAAGTTGCTGCGAGTAGTGGATAGCCTTGCTACCCGCCACCGGCATCAGTATGTCGATGTGTTTCTTGTCTACAGCCTGCTTCAACAGTAGCGAAATAAAATCTGGCGTCCAGCCCTGCATAGGGTGGGGATTGAAGGCAGGGTGACTGACAACTTGTCCGGCATCGTCGCGCTTGGGTTGTGGTTCATTGCTGCCCAGTAATGCCGCATTCTCTGGCTCACAACACACTATCTTGGTGTCAGGTCGTTGCACTTTTAAGGCGCGGGCAACACCGTTCAACGTGCCTCCGGTGCCGAACCCGGTTACCCAGTAGTCGAGTCGATCACCTTCGAAATCTCGCAGTATCTCCACCGCGGTGGTGCGCTCATGCATGGCCGCATTGGCCTCATTGTCAAATTGCCGGGTGAGAAACCAGCCATGGGCCGCGGCCAGTTCACTGGCCTTGGCCAGCATGCCAGTACCTTTTAAGGCAGCCGGGGTCAGTACCACCTTGGCACCCAGGAAGCGCATCAGCTTGCGCCGTTCCACGCTAAAACTCTCTGCCATCACAATAACCAGCGGATAGCCTTTCTGGGCACAGACCATGGCCAGCCCGATACCGGTATTGCCGCTGGTAGCCTCGACTACAGTCTGACCCGGCTTCAATTCGCCGCTAGCCTCAGCATCTTCGATTATGCCCAGGGACAGTCTGTCCTTCACCGAACCCGCTGGATTGAATGCCTCCAATTTAGCATAGAGATTAACGTGATCTGGTGCGAGCTTGTTAATGCGAACAACCGGAGTGTTACCGATAGTGCCGAGGATATCCTCAAATTTATTTTTCACAGTGCTAAGCCTTTAGTTTTTGGAGCCTTATTTTAATAATTGCATGCGAATCCGCATTCTAGCCCGAAAGCAGACAAACGCGAAATGCTGGACAGTATCTTCTGACAGCAATTTACTATGGCCTGGATCTTGTATAGTCTCGGTACACACACTACGGGGTTAGACGCATTGCGTATCAAGGATTGTAATAACACAGCTGATTTTAGAAGGCTCGCAAAAAAAAGGCTACCGGCACCTTTGTTCGACTGTATCGATGGAGGCGCAGACGACGAGATCTCTCTGCTACGAAATACTGAGGCATTTAACGATGTCAGGCTAATTCCCAATGCACTGGCAGATTTGTCGTCTATGGATTTATCGGTCAATGTGCTGGGACAGGATATCGCCTGGCCGGTTTTCTGCTCGCCGACGGGGATGAATCGACTGTTCCATCACGACGGAGAACGCGCCGTCTGTCGCGCCGCCGACAATGCCAATACTATGTACAGTCTCTCGACAGTTGCTACGGTGAGTATAGAAGAAATTGGTGCACTGACGACGGGGCCAAAATGTTTTCAGATTTACATTCACAAAGACAGAGGGCTTAGTTACGATTTCATAGAACGCTGTAAGGCGGCAAAATTTTCTGCGCTGTGCCTAACAGTCGATACCCTGGTTGCAGGTAATCGCGAGCGGGATCTGGTCAGCGGTATGTCAATACCTCCCCGGTTCACTCTCAAGAGCCTGTTGAGTTTTATGCTGCATCCTCAATGGAGTTTACACTACCTGGCATCTGAAAAATTTCAGCTCGCCAATGTCGCCAAACACATCGAAGCAGGCACGGGTAAGTTGACCTCGGTGATCGAGTATATCAATCAGCAATTCGACTACACCATCACCTGGAAGGACGCAGAACAGGCGATTCAGGCCTGGGGCGGCCCCTTTGCTATTAAGGGGATAATGTCGGTAGAAGACGCGCATCGAGCGGTGGAGGTTGGTGCCAGTGCCATCATGATCTCAAATCATGGCGGCCGACAGTTGGATGGGTCTACCGCGCCGTTCGATCAATTACCCGCGATCGTGGATGCGGTTGGTGACAAGATTGAGGTGATTCTCGATGGCGGTGTGCGCCGTGGGACTCATGTGCTGAAAGCGCTGGCGATGGGGGCGAAGGCCTGCATGATCGGGCGCGGCTACCTCTATGCGCTGGCGGCTGGCGGCCAACCCGGAGTAGGGCGCGCGCTGCGCCGTCTGCGCCATGAGGTGAAGCGGGATATGATCCTGATGGGATGCTCCACCATCGCTGAGCTAAATCGGAGTAAGCTCCACTTTGATTAAGTCACCGTGAGGTGCGATTTTTATTTAGATTGACTATTTTTGCTGCCAGGCACCGCTTTGACTCTGTATATAGTGCCCGGAACGGGTTGCTTCTACCGCACGTTCGTAGGCTAGCGCGCCAACCTGCGTCACACTGATGCCATTTTGCTGAGCGATTTGCTGATAACGTCGCCGGCGCTGACCATTGACGTCCCGAATTAAAGCGGCCACATCAGCAGGCGCATTGTTAACAACCAGCCCTAAATAACCATCGCGCTGCTCACCGACAAGACCCTGTGCTTTGGCTTCCTGCAGGGTGATGGCGTAGGCTGTCGGAATCAACATCACGAGTAAAAGCAAAGTCGCAGCGGTATTCAATAATTTCTTCATGGTGAATTCCTTTAAAACAAGCCGCTGTCGAGGGCGAAGATATCATCCAATTCTTCTTCGACCTTGATGCGAATTTCGTGTTCGATCCGCACATTCAGATTAATAGTAATTGGTTCATTCGGAACTACCACTTGTACAGTCGGGGTGCAGGCGGTAATGCCCGCGCTCAAGAGAACCAGGGAGTTGAGTAGCTGTCGTATCTTCATGGCACAGAATCACTCTTTAAATGTAAATAGACTATAACGCTGATTAGGTGAACCCTGGCTTAATTCAATCTTGATGCCCGTTTGCTTATTAGACCGTTTGCCGTGGGAAAAGTTACTGAATACGGGGTCAGACTATTTACTCCGACGTTCCCAAATCACTAGGGACTGAATACTTCCCGGTTAATCCAAACTATATTATCCCAGCTCAAGAGCTTTTCTGTGCCGTCAAAAATATCGGCGTAGCTTCCTCCTCCCACTGAAAAAGAGAACTCGCTTACGCGATCGATCGGGTTTGTGGTCAGATTCCTTAATATGTCCAGTACTTGCTGTTGCCTGGATATCTGGTAGCTAGCGGGGTTACTGGCTGAATAAAAACGAGTGTCTCGGGCAGGGCGGCTGTTGGCCACACCGCGCTCGAATGTGATGCGCATCCGCAGGTGTTCACCCGTCGCCGCTTCAAACACCCAATCCTGAGTTTCGATAATGGGGCCATTACCACTCTTGCTTGTGCGCTGAAGCGTGTGCGTGCTGGCTGGCAAATAAACACCGAATGGCCCGGGGGCATCGGCCGGGTCTTCGGTAATGCCGCCAATGACAAGCTGGACACCGTCTCCTGCGGAGTTGGTCACAGGTACAGTGAGGTAGACCAGCAAATTTGAACCATCACCCAGCGGACGCCCATCCGTTCCATTGATGGTTTTGCGCTCGATAAATATGGCACGAAGATTAGCGTCCTTGGCCGCGCCCTGGTCTCGTATATTCATGCTCCACCCCGCTGGAATAAATCCAGTTAATGCAGCCTGCGGTACCTGAAGATCAAGTTGAAACCGTGCTTCTGAACTTGATTCTATAAGCGTCTGGGCACTGGCTACGTTGATGCTACCAATCCAGGCACACAGGAGAAGGAGGATAATTCTGTACGAAATCTTGCTTGCAGACATAAGTGTTTCCTTGTTTTTAGCTATACCAGCCGCGAAATAATAGCCTCTCCCATCGTATTGACAAAGAAAGAATGAATATCCCGGTTTTAATATTGAACTTCCCACGGTGTCGTGGACAACTTCGATCTAATCATTAGACCGCTGGTCGCGGGAAAAG
>CAVOFA010000018.1:0-35244 GCA_963694865.1 Gammaproteobacteria bacterium
CACACGGACCTTTTGCTCGAAGCTATTGTTTACTCATCAGGAAGAAAGCCATACAAGACTTTGTCAGTTATAGAAACACCACGTATATAGAGGCTTTCAGCTCTTAACCAGCCCCCACAGCCGTTACAGTCCACAGCTTATCCTCCGGCTCTTCAGCCCTAGATAACTGCGCCCACCCCCGTTTCCTAGCAACCGCCCAGCCAGCACCCCACCCTAGGGGCACACCCCGATAAGTCAGAATGGTTCCATTGCACCCGGATACATACTATTCCGAAAGTCAGATTACCGGTTGATCCCAACTACTTAACACCCCAAAACCTCTAAAACTGTAATGCCACTAGTATATATAGGGGGAGGGTGGGGTGGCTTCCTGCGTACCCCTAGCTAAGCAGGCAGCCTAATAACGTTGCTTTTAGTGGATTCTGATTGGAGCAAATGTTTATTTATTCGCTTCATTGTCCTTTGTAGTTTTAAGGCCGTTTCAGGACTTTCCAATCCCTTCTTTCCATAATTCATCATTATATCATTCACACGGAAAGAATAACCTGACCAACCACCGAGATACGCAATGTCTTGGTTATCAATGTCATTGGTTTGTGCATTGTTTTTGAAGGCATGACGAAACGAATACGCAGTAGCTTTCGGATTAACCTTCTCAAGAATATTTTTAAGTTGCTTAGAGATATTACTTTCAGTTTTATCAGCCACTGCACCTAAAATGTATTTTGACTCTGGAGCTATTGTATTAATTAGCTCCCTGATTCTGTCTACTTTATAGACTAAGGGGATAGTTCTTGGCCTGTTTTTAGTTTTAACTTTTCCCATAACTTTAATGGCTGGAATGTCAGCATCAAGAAAGGTTGAATTTTTCTCCATTCTTTGTAGTTCGCTGGCAATACAACTGGTTTGAGCCATTATCAAGATCGCTAATTCTTTCCAACTCTTGTAGTAACCTGAGCGGGTATTTTGGGCTAACTCTACGATGGCTATTACTTCTTGGGGGCTTAATGTTTCTCTCTCTTTTGGTTCTGTGCCTTGAATATCTGGCTTAATAATTTTTATTAGAAGCCTATGTGATCTGGCCACTTGGTTAATAATGGCACATGCCATGTTAATTTCTTTATGAATGGTCGAAGAAGAAGGTGTAGCTTTTTTCCCAGCCTTTACAGCGTCTTTCCTGCATTGCTCTCTATAAGTTACATAACGATCTAATCTGTCGTGAATCTCTTCATTAGTAAGAACGCAGTCACCTACAAAGTCGAAGAAAAAATTCCACCTATGAAAAGTTTTCCTAAGTTGTCTATCTTGAATATCTAGTTCTTTCTTCTCTGCATAAATGTCCCAACAATCAGACAATAGAATAGTTTGGTCTTTGGATTCGCTCCTCGGCAAATTCAGCAGCTTCCACGCTTCGTCTGCTACTTGGACATGTGTGGGAATATTTTCGTCTATATCTATTTCGCCTGAATCTCTTTTGTTATAGAACTCTCTCGCTTCATCTAACAGGCCAGATTGATCAAGCTTATAATCTGTTAGGTTTTCAATGTTTCTATTGTCTTCGTTAGTTAAGAATGGGTTTGGAGAGCGATCGCCTTCATTAAAGCCGTGTGCTTTTAAAAGGTTCCTAGCTTCTATTGCGAGTTCTCGTGCTTTGATTAAAGGTAGATTAACTTTTCTTAAATTGGAGATTAGAGATTCAAAGGCTCTGTGGTGTTCTAGCCAAGCTTTGTGTATTTCTTCTTCGGTTTGGAGCTTAGCGCCTAGCTTCTTTTTATAGAGCTTTCTGCCTTTAAAGGTGGGGTGATCTCTAAGATCGGTAGGGACTGATCGTTGGTAGGATAAGTAGCCGTTCGCTTCAACAAGACCTTTTAACTTCACGTTGAACTTCCCCGCAATCGCTTACAAGAAAGGCTATTCTATCTAATAAACTATCTAAAATCAACCATATAAGAGGGCTTATATTGGCATAAATAATTGTTATATAAGTATAATATTACTTTAAGTTGGTGGAGGCGGGGGGATTTGAACCCCCGTCCGTCAGTTCGCGGCCTTCGGCTCTACATGCATAGCGTCGTCTATTGAGTTAACCCTTATCCGCCCGACGGGCAGGGTGATTTGGGCGAGCTTGAAAATTTTTAACCGCTTCGCGTCAAGCGCACTAGGCTGGCGATTCCGTTCTAGATGACGATTGCGAACACCAGTTTACGGACATCCTAGTGGCAATCGCTAGCAAGCTCTTAGGCTGCTAGGGCGTAGCTTTCGTCGTTGGCAACTATAAAGTTGCAGCGATTGATTTACGAGAGTCACTACCCTCTCGACATGCACCTCAGGTTTTGATACCGGCGTCGAATCCGAATCGCCCCCAATGGAACTTATGATTATAGCATAATTTGCTGATTTTGGCTTTGCTTCCCCCTTGAGCCGAAGCGGCAAGAGCAGCAGGGGGCCGCTTAGCGATTGGCGTGACGAACAATCCGTTGCTTATAAACCGCCCACTCGCGATCTTTTTCGGTGGCACGCTTGTCATGATCCTGCTTTCCCTTTGCCAGGGCTATCTGACACTTAATCAGATGGTCTTTCCAATAGAGCTTGGTGGCTACACAGGTGCGGCCTTTTTGCTGCGTTGCCGCATAGAGTTTTGCCAGCTGTTTGCTGTGCAGGAGAAGTTTTTTGGTTCGCGTCGGGTCGGCTATAACGTGAGTACTGGCGGTGTTAAGCGGCGTGACGTTACAGCCCAGTAGAAAGGCTTCGCCGTCTTTTATCAGCACGTAACTATCCACCAGCTGCACTTTCTTCATGCGCAGGCTTTTCACCTCCCAGCCTAGCAGCACCACGCCGGCTTCGAAGGTGTCCTCGATAAAGTAGTCGTGCCGAACTTTTTTGTTCTGCGCGATGGTGGTATCGGGAGTCTTGGGTTTTTTGGATTTAGCCATGGGGCGGGATTATAGCCTTATAGTGAAAGTGGCCTGTAGCGAAAGTGCTTGCGGTGGATGTAAAAGTTACTCGCGCTGAAAATCACTGGGGGGGAAAGAGCGGAAGAGAGCCGCGTTGTACTGCCGTAGGGCCGCTGGTAGAATCCACTGACGCCGCCGCATAATAATAAACTAAGCTGCTGAATTTCAAAGAGGTTTTTGATGGTAGAAGACAGAGGACAGTTCAGTTCGAAGTTGGGATTCATACTGGCTGCCGCGGGTTCTGCCGTGGGCTTGGGGAATATGGTCGCCTTTCCCGTCATGGCCTCGAAAAATGGTGGTGCTGCGTTTCTTTTAGTCTACCTGGTGTTCATTGTTTTGCTGTGTTACCCGGTGATGATGTCCGAGATCGCCATGGGCAGGCGTACGCAACGAAATCCCGTGGGTGCTTTCGGCGAGATCGCAGGTGGCAATAGTCTCTGGCGTTGGGCTGGGAAGCTCGCCATCGTCACGCCTTTCATGATCGCGGTATTTTACCTGGTAATCACCGTGTGGCTGGTTGTGTATCTCGGGCAATTGGTCAGCGGCCACCTCGACTACTTGGCCACCGATGTCGCCTTCGGCGAAGTGGTTTCTTCGCCATCGTTGTTTGTCTATTTGCTGCTGTTGATGGCGTTGATATTCGTGATTTTACTCGGTGGCGTTAAAGGCGGCATCGAGAGGCTGGCCCGCGTGTTGATGCCGTCTTTAGTGGTCATGTTACTGGCACTGATGAGCTTCGTACTGACATTGGACAATGCCTTTGCCGGCGTTCGCTTCTACCTGATTCCAGATTTCAGCAAGCTCAATGGGTCGGTAATAAACAGCGCACTAAGCCATGCCTTCTTCTCTCTGTCTCTGGGCATGGGCATATTGATTACCTATGGCTCCTATTTTAGCAAGCGGGATAACATCGCCTCTGCGACTCGACTGGTAGCGGTAGCCGATACCGGAATTGCTTTTTTCGCTGGCATGCTGATTATTCCTGCGATTTTTGTATTTGACCCCGGTACCAATACCGAAGAGCTATCTACCAGTTCTGTCAGTCTCATTTTTAGTTTTCTGCCCAAGATATTCGTGCTGATGCAGGCGACTTTTGGCTATGTGGGAGCCAGCGTGTTTGCCACCTTATTTTTTACCCTGGTTTTCTTCGCTGCTCTCACCTCTTTGGTATCTATCATAGAAATTCCGATTGCCTATTTGATCGACGAGTGGGGATTCTCACGGAAAAAGGCGGTGATCTTTCAAGCGGCCGCGCTGCTGTTTTTCGTCACTCCAGCGACGATGTCACTGGGCATGTCGGAGTCATTGACCGCCTTTACCAACTACGCCGGTGTTAGCAAATCGGTTTTCGATGTGATATCGGACGTGTTTTACGAAACCATTCTTCCCTTCGGTGGATTTTTAGTTTGTGTGTTTTGTGCTTATCGGTGGAAATTTTCGGGTCTTTCTGAAGAGCTCGCGCTGGGGGATGAAAATTACCGGGGCTCGTTTCTCGAAAAATACATCAACTTTTCTCTAGGTACTGTCATACCGGTGATTTTATTTTTGGTGTTCCTCAATACGGTGGCACTGAAATATTTTGCTTACAATTTATTCGGTGTTTAAAAACTCAACTCAACTCAATTGATTACAAACCATCCAGGGTGCCATGACATCTATAAACCGTAGTGCATTGGTGAATTTTAGTGCCAAACAAATGTACGATCTGGTGAATGACATCGAGAATTACCCGCAGTTCATGCGGGGTTGTGAGGCAGCAAGGATAGTCAGTCAGAGTGAGAACGAATTAACCGGCGAGCTGACTCTGGGCAAGGGTGGATTCAGGCAGAGCTTCACCACTCGGAACAAATTGACTCCAGACCAGATGATTGAGATGCAACTGGTAGAGGGTGCTTTTAGTGATTTTAAGGCTTGCTGGCAGTTCAAAATCTTGACCGGGGAGGCCTGCAAAATCAGTTTGGAAATGGAGTTCGAATTTGACAGCGGTGTAATGAATTTTGTCCTGGAAAAATTATTCAACAGCTCTGCCAATAATCTGGTAGATGCGGTGGTGAAAAGAGCGCAATCGATTTATGGGTGATGATGCTGACGCGGCAGAAAATATGATTCCGGTGGAAGTAGCTTATGCGGCACCCGAAAAGCAATTACTAGTTGCCCTGGAAGTGGCAGCGGGAACCAGCGTTCATGCAGCCATTGCGATTTCAAATATAGCCGACGAATTTCCTGCCATCGATCTACTGCAGAATCCGGTGGGGATATTTTCCATGCAATTGGATGGAAAAAGCATGCCAACAGCTGAAGACTATGTGCTACAAGCGGGTGACCGTATCGAAATCTACCGACCTCTGCTTATCGATCCCAAGCAAGCCCGTCTTGAGCGAGCGCGGGCAAAGGCGGCAGAGACAAAAGCTAAGCCGTAAAAAAAATCTGCACGCGCTGGAAGGCCAGGAGCGAAAGTTCAGAAAAACCAGCTTTGAGAAATGGAAACGCCGATCACCGGGTCTTGGTCTTTAGAGTACACTGGAAATACCGCATAATGCCTTTCTCCTTCTCTGCCAAGCGGACAGTTTGAATGCCAAGTGACAAGACCCCAAAGAAAACCAAGAGTTTGCTGGCTCGTATCGAGCATGGCCTGCATGAGTACTACGTGACTCCTTATCGGCGCTCGTTTGCCAGAGCCCAAAGAGATGAAGACGACCTTTTCATGCTGCTGGTATTCGCTGAGAATCTCGGCATTCCCAACCCGGCGGCATTCTATACCATGGAATTGCTGCCCATTGTCTACGATCGCTTTCATGACTGGCACACACGCATGGGCATGGAGCGCTCGCCGCTGGATCATATAAGTTGCTGTTAGAACTCGCGCGCGAAAAAAAAATACTCTTCTTCGGAGGCAAGGGCGGCGTTGGCAAGACCACCGTGTCGGCCGCCACAGCGTTGGCTATGGCCAACGAAGGTCGCAATGTCTTACTGGTCTCCACTGATCCGGCGCATAACCTTGGGCATCTGTTTGATTGCGCAATCGGTTCCAAGCCCAAGAAGCTGACGGCTGGGCTGGATGTGATGGAGCTGGACCCTGCGGAGACAGTGAAATTGCACATGGAGGAAATCACCAACTCCCTGCACCGACTCATGCCCGTCAACTTGCGTAGCGAAGTGGACAAGCACATGACTCTGTCCAGAGACGCACCGGGCATGCAGGAAGCAGCGATTCTTGAGCGCATAGCGGAGGTGGTCGAGCAGGGAGTTAAAGAATACGACCTGATCGTGTTCGATACGGCGCCTTCCGGGCACACCGCGAGGTTAATGGTGCTGCCAGAGATGATGTCAGCCTGGACCGAGGGGCTCATCAAGCGCCGGGAGAAAGCCGACCGTTTCGCCGAGATCGTCCGCGGCATGGGCAGTGATTCCAGCATGGAAGACAAGATTTTTGGTGCCGACGCCAAGGATGCCGATTTGACGAGGGAGTCGGGCATACGACAAATACTGAATCGGCGCAGGATGCGATTTGGCGGCTTGAGAGACCGGCTTTCTGACCCCGAGCAAACGTCCTTCATCATTGTGCTGGCGGCGGAGCGCTTGCCGGTTCTGGAAACCATCGAGCTGTATGAACAGCTCCAAAAAGCCAATGTAAGCATCGGTGGGGTTGTTGTGAACAAGCGTTCACCGGCAGGCATGGGCGCGTTTTTGGAAGAACGACGAGTTCAGGAAGAGCAGCATATGGCTACTCTGGCGCAAGCGCTTCCCGACCTGGCCCGGCAAGACCTTTATCTTATGGCGCAGGACATCATCGGCATAAAAGCCTTGGAACAGCTGGCTGAAAAGTTTTAGTAAAAGCGGCTGGACTGCGATCAGGTTCGAGGTAGTAAGGGACTTTTTAACCACTCGGGTATCCCTGCGGGCGCAGGCACGGTATTCTCAGGAAACTCGAGTTTCAAAAGTTGACTCTATGCGTAAATCCAACACAAGGCGGTTCTCCAGGTTGCCCGCGATAAGATCTTTGGCGGCCTCTGCGGTGCTTTGCCTTTTGCTCCTGTTCGTTCAGAGTACGGATTTGATTCATACCCACAAGGGTGATTTGCAACGACAATTTGACTGTGAAATTTGTTTAAAGATTGGTTCATCTACCGATCTGGTGGCATCGACTCACGCGCCCATTGACGCTGTCCCTGCTGCGCAGCGTGCCTACAACAATCAGCATCGCTCCACCCACGTGCTCCCGTTCCCTCGCCAGTTGGCGCGAGCCCCTCCTCTAAAAGCCTAAATTCACCAACAATCCAAGCGCGCGCCTGGTTTTAGTATTCGCCCGGATTCTCGCGTGAACTGGTTGCTTAATCTGAACTTGAAGCTGGCTTTAGAACAAAAATGAACTCCACCTATCTCTTGGCAACGGCTGTAGCAGGTCTGGCAGTGCTGCCCGCTCAATCCAGTGCAGCGGCAGCGGCAGCGGCAGAACTGGAGCATGCCGACGCCGCACTGGAAGAAATAATTATCACCTCGACACTGCATCGCAGCAGGGCGGATACCGCCTTGCCGGTAAATATACTGGCCGGAGAAGAATTGCGGGAAAAGGTGGCAGCGACACTGGGAGAGACGCTGCAAGATCAGGTTGGCGTCACTATCGCCTCTTTTGGACCCGGGGTGGGCGCGGTTGTGATCAGGGGGCAGGGAGGTAATCGGGTGCAGGTGTTGCAAGGAGGTGTCGGCAATATCGATGCCTCGTCAATTAGTGCAGATCATGCCAGCAGCCTCGAACCTTCCCTGGCTGAACGCATCGAAGTGCTCCGAGGTCCGGCTACGCTGCTGTATGGAAACGGTGCCATTGGTGGGGTGGTCAATGTCATCGACAACCGGATTCCGATGCGCTTGCCAGACGCGCTTGGGGGCCTGATGGAGACACGTAATAACAGCGCATCAGATCAGCAGGTGAGCGTGGTAAAACTCGAGTCTGCTGTGGGCCAGTTTGCCTGGCACCTGGACGGCGTTTATCGTGAAAGTAACGCGCTGGAAGTGCACGGCTTTGCGATCAATCCTGCTACTGTAAATTTTAGTGATGCCAGCGAGCTTGAGTCGCTGCTCGCCAGCAAGGACAAGATTACGAATTCCAATGCGCGCTCGCAGGCCAGCAGCATAGGCGGCTCATGGCTGCTGGAGGGTGGCTACATAGGTGTCGCGTTCAATCAACTGGAGAATGAATATGGCATTCCAAATGGCATCTCCACATCTCAGGATGAGGAAAGTAATATCCGTGTTGATATGGAACAGGATCGGATTGACCTTGAACTGCTGCTGCCACTTAGCGGGCTATTCAGCGAAGTTCATGGCCGCCTGAGTCAGGTTGATTATCGGCACGCTGAGATAGAAGGCAACGGTGAGATCGGCACACTCTTCGAGCAGGATGGCGTGGAGGGGCGCTTCACGTTTCATCTGGGTCTGAATGCAAGCCATGAAGGCGTGTTCGGCGTGCATTTCTCTCACCGGGATTTCTCAGCTTTGGGTGAGGAAGCGTTCATCCCGCGTACCGACATAGATTCTCTGGCACTTTTCTCTGTGCAGAGCATCGTCGTTGATGACACTACGTTTGAATTTGGACTCAGAGCAGAGCAACAGACTCTCGATCAGATCGACGGCAGCTGTAACGAGTCAACCGTCAGCTGGAGTGGCAGCGCGTCTTCTATCTGGCAGTTCCGAGCAGACATGAACCTGCTGTTTGCCTTTGCGCACTCTCAGCGTTCGGCGACCGTGGAAGAGTTGTATTCCAATATTGGTACAAATTGCAATGCGCTCGCGCCAGCCGAACTGGTTCAACACGCGGCGACTCAACGCTTTGAAATTGGCATGCCGGAGGTGGCACTAGAAAAATCGAATAATGTGGAAATTGGTCTGCGCAAGCACCTCGGGAATTTGACCGGGGAGCTGAATATTTTCTACAACGAGATCAGCGATTATCTGTTTTTGCAGGATACCGGAGTCTTTAGAGATGGCGTAGAAATATCGCGCTACGCGCAGGAAGACGCCGTGTTTCGCGGTGTGGAGGCACAATTGGGGTTTCCGGTTTTGCGCAATGGTGAGCACCTGTCAGAGCTATCGTTGTTTGCAGATTATGTGTCAGCGAAATTCGATCGCAGTGGCGATGTGCCTCGTATACCGCCGCTGCGCTTTGGCGTGGAGCTGCGCCATTCCCATATCAACTGGCAGGCGAAACTGCGTCTGACGCAGGTGCAGGATCAAGGCAATACCGGCCTCAACGAAACCAAAGCTGCAGGCCATACTCTGCTTAATTTCTTTCTTGATTATCATTTGCCCTTTGAGGACATGACCGGCCTGTTATTCCTCAAGGGCAGCAATATGCTGGACGAGTCTATACGAAGTCACACATCGTTGTTAAAGGACGTGGCACCAGCGGCGGGCAGGGCTATCGAAGTAGGTTTGCGGTTTGAGTTCTAGCCGAGAAGAACTGGCAGTGGGGTCAGGTCTTGCCTGTTAGCCATAGCACTCAATACCGGCGCTACAGCGCTACGGCGCTAACATTCGATAGTTTGCCTGCTAAAAACAAGATTTCTTAATTATAAATCTGCAAGCCGAATATCCCTTGACACCGCATAATCCGGGGTTTACTTTGCTATTGCGATGACATCAGGATGTAGTCAAACGCCTATAGAAAATAAAAGTTCAAACTGAACCAATAAAAGAGATAGGTCGGAGCATGCAATGGCAAAATCCTGGTTGATTTACCTTGTCGTTGGTCTCGTGTCGCTGGCTTTACTAGCTGGCTATCTACAGACTCGCACTCTACAGAATAGTGCGCCGCTTATAAGCACAATGTCGACGCCCCAGGTTCAAGGTTCAGCTGATTCCCAACGTGCGCTCATCGATCAATACTGTGTGGTCTGTCATAACCAGACCCTGAATACCGGCGGTCTGGCACTGGACTCTATCGACATCGGCGCCGTACACGAGAACCCTGATGTCTGGGAAAGGGTGCTAAGAAAATTTCGCGCCAATGCCATGCCGCCTACCGGCATGCCCAAACCCGATGACGCCAGCATGCAGGTTCTGGTTTCCTACCTGGAAGATTCTCTGGACAGCCTGGCCATTAGCAATCTCAATCCGGGCAGAACAGCGGCTTTCAGTCGGCTTAATCGCAACCAGTATCAAAATGCGATAAGAGATATGCTGGCACTCGAGGTGGATGTCTCCGCGCTGCTGCCCGCCGACGATTCCAGTTTTGGCTTCGATAATGTCAATGTCACCAACTTTTCCCCGACCTTGATGGAGCGTTATCTTGGCGCAGCACAAAAAATAAGCCGACTCGCGGTGGGGGCACCCATGCCCAGTCCGGCCAGCCATGTCGAGTTGGTGGCGGCAGATCTCACCCAGGAGGATCGATTTGAAGGTCTGCCCTTTGGCACCCGGGGTGGGACCGCGTTCAGCTACAATTTCCCGCTGGCGGGTACC
This sequence comes from Gammaproteobacteria bacterium, assembly GCA_963694865.1. Lineage (GTDB taxonomy): Bacteria > Pseudomonadota > Gammaproteobacteria > Pseudomonadales > Pseudohongiellaceae > UBA9145. Next base: position 10,413 of record CAVOFA010000018.1, read on the forward strand.
TACCAAATGCAGGTACGACTGACTCGGGATAGAAATGAGAATGTCGAAGGTCTTACCGAAGCCCATGAACTGGAAATAACGTTGGACGGTGAGCGCCTGGGGTTGTTCGAGGTTACCCCGCAGCGTTCAGAGCGCTTTGCTACTTTTTATTATTCGGATGAGAGTGTGGACACGGGCCTCGAGGTAGAAATTCCAGTGCAGGCAGGCCCCCATGAGGTGGGAGTGGCGTTCATAAGAAAGAATTCAGCGCTCATCGAAACCACCCGTCAACCCTATATCGCCCACTTCAATAGAGACCGGCATCCACGTATTCAACCGGCAATCCATTCTGTTTCCATCGCCGGTCCCTATGCTGCCGGGGGTGCCAGCGAAACCCCCAGCCGGGAACGAATTTTTAGCTGTCAGCCAGAGGCTAGCAGCGAAGAAGCGGCCTGTGCCCGGGAGATCATCCTCGGCCTGGCACGCCGTGCCTTCAGGCGCCCGGTGGGAGAGGCTGATATTCAGTCTGCCTATGGGCATTACCAGAGCACCCGGGATCAGGCTGGGTTTGAGGCCGGCATTGAAATTGCGTTGCGAGCCTTGTTAGTGAGTCCGGAGTTTATTTTCCGCATCGAGGCCGAGCCGGAGGGTCTCGCGTCGGGCTCGCCCTACCAGATCAGTGAGCTGGAATTGGCTTCCCGACTGGCCTTTTTCCTCTGGAGCAGCATTCCCGATGATGAATTGCTTGCGGTGGCCGAACGGGGCGATCTTTCAGATCCCGCAGTGCTCGCCAGGCAGGTACGGCGTCTGCTCGCCGATGCGCGTTCCAGCACCCTGGTGACAAACTTTGCCAGTCAATGGCTGTATCTGCGGAATCTGGATGCTGTCGATCCTAACACCAGATTGTTTCCCGATTTTGATGACAACCTGAGACAGGCCATGCGACGGGAAACCGAGCTCTTGTTTGCCAATATCATCGACCAGGACCTCAGCGTAATGGAGCTTCTAACTGCCGATTATACTTTTCTCAATGAGCGCCTGGCCAAGCACTACGGTATGGCCAATGTCTATGGGGATCACTTCCGTCAGGTTGAGTTGGGGCCGGACAGTCAGCGTGTCGGGGTGCTGGGACATGCCAGTATTCTCACCGTCACCTCCTATGCCAACAGGACTTCTCCGGTGCGGCGAGGCAAGTGGGTGCTGGAAAATATTCTCGGAATTCCGCCACCACCACCGCCGGATAACGTACCCGCTTTGAGCGAGAGTGAGACCAACGTCAAGGCTCTGACCATGCGTGAGCGCATGGCTCAACACCGTGCCAATCCGGTTTGTGCCGCCTGTCATCAGGTCATGGATCCGGTGGGACTGACCATGGAAAACTTCGACGCCATAGGCCGCTGGCGTTCAGAGAATGCCGATCAACTGAGCATCGATGTGTCTGGCTATTTGCCCGGTAGCGAACCCTTCGAAGGAGTTGCCGGCTTGCGCTCGGCCTTATTGAAAAAACCCGACGCCTTCGTCGGCACCATGAGTGAGAAATTATTGACCTATGCCCTCGGCCGCGGGCTCGAGTATTACGATGCTCCGGCGGTGCGAAGTATCCTGCGTGCAACGGCAGCCAACGATTACCGTTTTTCTGAGATTATTCTAGCCATAGTAAATAGCACTCCCTTTCAGATGAGGAGGCCCCTATGATTATTACCAGCAAGGCCCTGCCCCGACGTACTTTTCTTCGTGGTGTAGGAGCTACCATTGCTCTGCCCTTTCTCGACGCCATGATTCCCTCTCTGTCGGCACAGTCCAGTGCTATTGCTGCACCGGTGCAACGGCTGGGGTTTTTCTATATACCCATGGGATCGAATCCGGCGGAATGGATGCCGCGGCAAACCGGCAGGCTCAGCGAGCTGTCATCATCGCTGTCACCCCTGAATCCGTTTATGGATAAGCTGACGGTGTTGTCGAATATGGAAATTAGAAATGCCTTTACCACCGGCAATCATGCTTCTGCCAATTGTGCGTTTCTAAGTTGTGAGCGCGCCAAACGTACCGAAGGTAGCGACTACGAACTGGGAACAACTGTCGATCAGATCGCCGCCCAACAGATCGGTGGCGAAACTCCATTCCCGTCGCTGGAACTGGGCACCGATCTGATCGCACAGGTTGGCAATTGTGACAACGGTTACGCCTGTGTCTATATGAACAGTCTTTCCTGGTCGTCTCCGACCACGCCACTACCTACCGAGTCCGACCCCCGGGTCTTGTTTGAACGATTGTTTGGTGATGGTGGCAGCCCGGAACAACGACGCGCAGAGATGGACATCAATGCCAGTCTGCTCGATGCTGTGATGCAGGATATATCTCGCTTACAAAGATCGTTGGGAGGTGGTGACCGCAACCGGGTCGAAGAGTATCTTGATACGGTTCGAGAAGTAGAGCGCCGGGTGCAGAAATCGCAACAGCAAACTGCCGCTACGCCCTTGCCGGAATTACAGCGCCCCACTAGCGTTCCGGATGAATGGGAAGACCATGTAAAATTAATGATAGATCTGCAAACCCTGGCATTGCAGGCGGATCTCACTCGCATTATATCCTTTCAGCTGGCGCGGGAAGCCAGCACCAGAACCTATCCGCAAATTGGCGTGCCCGAACCTCATCATCCTATTTCTCATCATGCCAATGATCCTGAGAACCTGGGCAAGTTAGCTAAAATTAATCAGTACCATGTGTCACTTTTTGCGTATTTACTGGCAAAATTACAGTCAACGCCTGATGGTGACGGTACGCTGTTGGATAACTCCACTTACCTGATGGGTAGCGGCATGGGCAACCCGGATATCCATGACCATTCCAATTTACCCATCGTGGTTGCCAGCGGCAGCAATAGCAGTATAAGAGGTGGGCGCCATATTAAATTTGCCGAACAGACTCCTCTAGCCAACCTGCACCTGACCCTGCTGGATAGCGTCGGAGTACACCTGGAAAATTTTGTAGATAACTCGGGTAGGCTCGATGAGCTTATGCACACAGAATCAGCCTAAGTCGGAGCTCAGCTTCATGATGAAATCTTTAAGCGTAATTTTATTCACAGGGTTGACGACCCTGTTGTTTATTTCCAGTTCGACTTTCGCGCAACAGGATGTTCGCTTGATTGAAGCGACAGCGGCTCAGGACGCTTCCGCCTTTCGCGTGATGCTCGATCTGGGCGTCGATGTGAATGCGCTTGAAGTTGATGGTACCACCGCTCTGCATTGGGCGGCACACCGGGACAATGTAGAGATGGCGAGCGCACTGTTGCAGGCCGGTGCGAATATTCACGCACACAATCGTTATGAGGTTGCGCCACTCTCGCTTGCTGCGGTGAATGGAAATGTAGCAATGGTCCGGCTGTTATTGGACGCGGGAGCGGATCCCAACACCGCCATGGCGCAAAATGAAACTGCATTAATGACAGCTTCACGCACCGGTGTAGTCGCTGTCGTACAACTATTCCTGGATGCTGGTGCGCAGGTCAATGCCAGCGAAAGTTGGCGTGGACAAACAGCCTTGATGTGGGCTGCTGGCGAGGGCAATCTGGAGGTGACACAGATGCTGTTGACGCATGGGGCAGATGTGCATGCACGCTCTGAGAAGGGTTTCACGCCGCTGCTGTTTGCCGCCAGAGAAGGCAAAGTCGATTTGATACGGCCGCTGCTTGCCGCTGGAGCCAACGTTGATGAGACCCTGCCTTCCAGGGCTGCGGAACGTACCGAAAGCGGGCAGAGCAACGCCGCACAAACCGGTGTTACGTCGCTGTTGCTGGCGGCCGGAAGTGCCCATTATGAGCTTGCCGCTTTGTTGCTGGAAGAAGGTGCCGATCCCAATCATGCGCCGCTGGGCTGGACTCCTCTGCATCAGCTATCCTGGGTACGCAAGGCTGGCCAGGCTGGCAGCAACAATCCGTCCCCGCAAGGATCAGGCTCCATGGGCAGCCTGGAATTTGCCCGCAAGTTGGTAGAGCACGGCGCCGATCTCGATGCCCTGGTCACAGAGCGGCCGCCGGTGGGAGTCTCGGCTTTGAACATGAAAGGGGGTACAGCATTCCTGCTGGCGGCCCGCACCGCCGATGCCGAGCTGATGTCGTTGCTGGCCGAGTTGGGAGCCGATCCCCTGCGAGCCAATGAGAATTACTCCACACCGTTAATGGTGGCTGCGGGCCTGGGTACCGGCGCGCCGGGCGAAGATCCTGGCACCGAACTGGAAGTTCTGGCGGCTGTGCAGGTCGCACTGACTCTGGGTGGAGACATTAATGCGGTTGACGACTACGGTGAAACTGCTATGCACGGCGCCGCCTATAAACACCTGCCAGAGGTGGTGCAATTCCTGTCGGATTCCGGCGCGGAAATTTCGGTCTGGAACCAGGAGAATCGCGAGGGTTGGACACCGCTCGCCATTACTCAGGGAATCCACCGCGGCATGAGCGTCATCAGTTCCCGCGAGACCGAGCTGGCAATTCAACAACTACTCGATAGTTTGTAAGCCGCAGTGTCTACGCTATTAGTTCGAAACCCGCTTGTAGCTGCTAGCTTCATCAGCGCTACGCTATTGACAGTTTTTAGTTCCGCCGTCATGGCACAGCAGTCAACTATCGACCTGAGCGGCGTCATCGATTTCCACGTTCACGCCGGTCCTGACTCCAGACCCCGATCGCTTAATGATTACGAAGCTGCCAGGCTGGCCAATGCGGCCGGTATGCGCGGAATAGTATTGAAGAATCATTTCACCATGACTTCAGACCGTGCGGCGCTGGCGATGGCGCTAGTCGATGGCCTGGAAATCTTTGGTGGGGTGGCACTGAATCGGGCCGTAGGCGGCATTAACCCTGAGGCGGTGCGGCAGATGGTGGCTTTCGACGGAGGCCGTGGCAAAGTGGTCTGGTTACCCACGTTCGATGCCGAGTTTTATGTTACCCGGGCGGGACAGGCCGACGCCTTTGTCCGGGTTATTGAAGCAGGTGAGCCGGTGCCAGCACTCAACGAAGTGTTCGAGCTGATAGCTGAACATGAACTGGTGCTGGCTATGGGACACTCTTCACCAGAAGAAGTACTATTACTGATTCCTGCCGCGAAAAAGTCAGGTGTCGCAAGAATTCTGGTAACGCATGTTTTTGGTCAGGATGCGACGCCGCAGGAGATGCAACAGATGGCGGTGGCAGGGGCTATCATGGAATTGGATTGGCTGGCCGCGTATTCGGGTGCAGTTGCGATAGACGATTATGTAGCAGCAATTCGTCAGCTCGGCGCAGAGAATTTCCTGATCTCATCGGATTTTGGTCAGGCCGAAAATCCTGACCATGCGACTGGCATGGCTGCTTTTATTCTGGCGTTACAGCAGCGGGGAGTGACGGAGTCAGAGATCGATATTATGGCCCGCCGCAATCCTGCCATGCTACTGGGACTGGATTAAGCAGTTTAATCTGGCTGGATTGGTCCTCTCGTAGGTGCTGACAAATTAACTCGCCCTGGGTGATAACTGTGTCGTGAAATAGCCAAAGCTGTTCAAAAACACTGACGTCCACCCGAATTTATTCAAGCTGCGGTTTGGCCTTATCGCCGACCACGACAGTACGACAGAGCATTGGCATCGCGTAACCGAGGCACCTGCTGATAACGATCTGGGCTTGCGGTCTGAGTTTTAGTAAAGGAGAGAGAAATTAATCCGAGGCGTCTTCTTCAGGAGTCGGACTGAAGTCGCCGTTGAAGCTCACGAGTGCATCGTCGACGAAGAATATGGTGACTTTTTCCTGGCCGCGGTTGCCGCCGCCGGGCTGGTAGTTATAAACGTAGTCCCAACGGTCCTGGTGATAGGGGTCTCGCACCAGGGGTGTTCCCATGACGAACATGATCTGGCGTTTGGTCATGCCCGGGCGAAGTTGATCGATCATTTCCTGGGTAATGATATTGCCCTGGGGTATGTCTATTTTGTAGACACCTGGAAATACCAGGTCGCCCAAGCTGCCGCATGCGCTCAGTGCAAAGCCGAAACTGATTAATACTAATTTTTTACCAAGAGCCGTCATTTTGTTTTCGTGTTGTCCCGTTAGTACCGCTGTAACCCCGACTATTGCTAGTTGAGATTCAACTACACTTTCCTAGCATGCAGGGAGGAGGCATAATACCCTACAAAATGCAGCAGGAAAACTATGCGTCTGTCGCTTAACTCCAATTTTGGAGCTCTGTGGCAGGCAAACCAGCAATCCTGAGCAAGATTTACCAATGCCTTAAAACCCTGCACCCCTTTGAGAACCGACTATGGCCACAGAGAATCAGGAGCTGCGTGATGCAGGTCTGAAAGTAACCTTACCCAGAGTAAAGATTCTTCAAATACTTGAAAGTTCCTCCACCAAGCACCTTAGTGCGGAAGATGTGTACAAGGCTTTGATCCAGGCCGATGAAGATGTCGGGCTTGCAACTGTCTACCGGGTGCTGACCCAGTTTGAATCGGCAGGTCTGGTCATGCGTCATCATTTTGACGGTGGACACTCTGTATTTGAGATGACCGCAGTGGAGCACCACGATCACATCGTCTGCAACCATTGTGGCACGGTAGAGGAGTTTTTCGATGAGATCATCGAGCAACAGCAGGAAAAGATAGCTGCCTCCTACGGCTTCAAAATTACCGATCACAGCATGTATCTCTACGGTGTCTGTAAAAATTGCCAGAAAGAATTTGGCTGAGCAGGGCCTGGGAGCCTCTGCTTAAGGATTCACCGCCTCTGTGTGATCTGGAGCCTGCTGCTGATGGGCGCAATCCGTAGTGAGTGGCCTTAGTCCTTAACGCTTAATCCTTAACTCTTAATCCTTAACAAGGGTTGCTGTTCTCAGTTGCTGGCAACCATCTGCTCGGCGTGTGCGAGTGACTCAACGCTGTATTCTTCTCCGCCCAGCATGCGCGCTACTTCTTTGATTTTTTCGCTGCTCGTCAGCTCTGAAATTTCTGTGAGTGAAGAATTCACTTCCCTGCGCTTGCTGACGAACAAGTGATGGTGTCCCTGGCCAGCCACCTGCGCCTGATGTGTCACACACAATATCTGGGTGGAGCTGCCGAGTTGGCGCAGTAATTCACCTACGATCTTGGCGACGCCACCCCCAATGCCCACGTCCACCTCGTCGAAGACCAGGCTCGGGGTTTGGGAGGTTTGTGCCGTGATTACCTGAATAGCCAGGCTGATCCTCGATAGCTCGCCACCGGATGCAATTTTAATCAGCGGCTTTGCCGCTTGCCCGGGATTGGTGCTGACCAGAAATTCTACGGATTCCAGGCCGTGCAATACGGGGTTTTCAGAGGCTGTATCTTGCAGGGTCACAGCCAGCGCGGCGTTGGGCATGCCCAGTAATTTCAATTGGGCATTAACCTGCTGCGCCAGTTTTTCTCCACCACGGCGGCGTAGTACTGAGATCTTGGAGGCGACCTTTTTATACACGTTGCGTAGTTTCTGGTCACTTGCTGTGAGCTTTTCCAGCTCCTCATCGGTGTTTTGCAGTCGAGTGAGTTGTTGTCGCAGGCTTGCCACCACCTCGGGCAGCGCGTTGGGATGGACCTTGTGCTTGCGGGCAATGGCATGCAGGGCACTGAGTCTGGCGTTTACCTGCTCCAGGCGCTGGGGATTGGCATCGAAGCCGGCGCCGAAATCTCGTAGCTCCGATGCCGCCTCTTGCAGTTGAATATCGGCGTTCTCCAGCAGACCAATAATACTGTCGGTATCTGCTTGTTTTTCGGGTAACTCGTGCAGCACCGCCAGCGCTTGAGCGAGCAAGGAGCTGACGTTGTGATCCTCATTTTCACTGCAGAGATTTAGCGCTCTGGCAGTAGCGGCCAGAGTTTCATCGGCGTGATTGAGAGTCTTGAATTCCGCATCGAGATCGGCAGCTTCATTCACTCCTATGTCTAATTCATCGAGTTCGCTTAGCTGGTAGGACAGAAGCTGCCACTGTGCCGAGTCTTCTTCAGATTGAGAGCTGAGACTCTGTAGCAGTTGAAAATTGGCCTGCCATTGCTTCCAGCTCCCCCGCAGCGCCGACAAGAGCTCCCCCTTGACGCAATATTCATCCAACAGGCGCTGGTGAGTGGCACGATGCAGCAGTGACTGATGTTCGTGCTGACTGTGGATGTTAATCAACATCTCACCGAGAGACTTGAGGTTACTGAGGGTAACTGGAGAGCCATTTATGTAGCCCCTGGACCTGCCATCATCGTTTACTACCCGGCGTAACAGGCAGCTTGGAGAGGCATCTTCAGCCTCCAGATCGTGTTCGGCTAACCAGTTCTGGGCCGCCAGAATATTAGCGGTATTGAATTCTGCGCATATCTCGGCCCGGCGCGCGCCACTGCGGATAATGGCCTTGTCTGCTCTGTCGCCCAGAGCCAATCCGAGCGCGCCAACAATGACAGATTTCCCGGCCCCGGTTTCTCCCGTAATCACCGACATACCTGCTTTGAATTCAATTTCCAGAGAATCGACGGTGGCGTAATTTTGAATAGTGAGTTGTAGCAACATGGTTACAAAGTATATTGGATCGGATCGCACAAATGCACAAAATTTCGGGCAAAAATGTCTCCTGAATCCTGTAAAACGGAATTCGCGCATGAGCGGTGCCCATGGATTCGCTAAAACCCCTCCAAATTAGCCAGGAACTGCTTGAAAGCTGAGTGTACGGCCCCATATAGGCGACATTAGTCGAATAAATCTTGTAAGCGGCGAAGCAGAGCACTGTAATCCAGAGGAAGGCATGAGCAAGCAGACAGCAGACGACGAAGAAAACAAGCCCCAGAGCACGGAAACTGATTCCGCAGTCGAGGCGGAGCAGTCAATTGGGGTCGACGATTCGCCAGCACTGAACCTGAGCTATGCCGAGATGAACTCGGCACAGGCGGTAGAAAAAGTGTTGGAGTTCGAATTGGCGGCACAACAGGCACAGGATGACCTGTTGCGAGTGCAGGCGGAAATGCAGAACTTACGCCGTCGAAGCCAAATGGATGTGGAAAAGGCGCACAAGTACGGACAGGAAAAGTTTGCAGCTGAATTGCTGGGAGTGATGGATAACCTGGAAAGAGCTCTGGCTTCCGCCAGTGCAAATAGCGAGGGTGCCGGCACTGAAAGCGGCCTCGATGAAGGTAAGAAGATAGCCGCGATCTATGAGGGGGTGGATCTGACTCTCAAGAGCTTCGTTGACTGCTTCAACAAATTTAATATCACAGTCGTTGACCCCCTTGGCGAGCCCTTTGACCCGGAACTGCATCAGGCGATGTCTATCCAGGAAAACCCTGATGTGGAGCCCAACACGGTAATAGCAGTGATGCAAAAGGGCTACACGCTTTATGGTCGGGTTATCAGGCCGGCCATGGTGGTCGTATCGAAGGCATAATTTGCCGCTGGTGGCACTTAGCTAAGCAGTTGAATTTCCTTATTAATTCGAAGAACCATGAGTAGGGCACGACTGCTTAGACGTGCGGAATCAAGTCAGCAGCACTACTAAGACATTAATTTGCAGGATTTAGGGCATTGATCCTTGAATTAGGCCGGATCGGGCCAATATTGAGAATCAGAGCATGAAAACGAATCAGCTTAGACAGTGATCAGATACAGATCGGAGAGTTAGAAAATGGGTAAGATTATTGGAATTGACCTGGGAACCACCAACTCATGCGTTGCGGTCATGGACGCAGGCGAGGCCAAGGTTATCGAAAATGCAGAAGGGGATCGTACTACCCCATCCATCATTGCATACAGCAGCGAGGGAGAAACCCTGGTGGGCCAGTCGGCCAAGCGCCAGGCGGTAACTAATCCTACCAACACCCTGTTCGCCATCAAGCGCCTTATTGGTCGAAAGTTTAAAGATAAAGTTGTACAGAAAGACATCAAAATGGTGCCTTATGACATCGTGGCAGCCGACAATGGCGACGCCTGGGTTGAGATTAACGGCGACAAGATGTCACCCCCTCAAATTGCTGCTCAGGTTCTGATGAAAATGAAGAAGACGGCAGAAGATTATCTTGGCGAGGCGGTAACGGAAGCTGTTGTAACCGTACCGGCGTATTTCAATGATTCCCAGCGCCAGGCGACCAAAGATGCGGGCAAGATTGCAGGTCTCGTTGTCAAGCGTATCATCAACGAGCCAACCGCCGCAGCCCTTGCCTATGGTATGGACAGGAAGAGTGGTGACACCACTATCGCTGTTTATGACCTGGGTGGCGGTACTTTTGATATATCCATTATTGAGATTGCCGAGACTGATGGTGAGCACACGTTCGAAGTGCTTTCTACCAACGGCGATACTTTCCTTGGTGGTGAAGATTTCGATCTGCGCCTGATTGATTATCTGGCCGACGAATTTAAGAAAGAGACCGGTATGGATCTGCACAACGATCCACTGGCCTTGCAGCGACTGAAGGAAGCTGCCGAAAAAGCCAAGATTGAATTGTCTTCGGCACAGCAAACTGAAATTAACTTGCCGTATATTACCGCCGATGCCAGCGGGCCGAAGCACCTGGTGCAGAAGCTAACGCGTGCCAAGTTTGAATCTCTGGTTGAAGATTTGGTTGAGAAGACGCTGGGGCCGCTAAAGACGGCGCTGGCCGATGCCGACCTTGATGTTTCCGGTATCGATGATGTAATTCTGGTCGGTGGACAAACCCGTATGCCTCTGGTGCAGCAAAAAGTGGCTGACTACTTCGGCAAAGATTCTCGTCGCGACGTCAACCCGGACGAAGCCGTGGCCGTCGGTGCAGCGATTCAAGCTGCCGTACTATCTGGTGATGTTAACGATGTACTCTTGTTAGACGTGACACCATTGTCTTTGGGCATTGAGACCCTGGGCGGTGTTGCCAGCACCCTGATCGACAAGAACACGACTATCCCTACCAAGAAAACCCAGGTTTTCTCTACCGCCGATGACAACCAGACCGCAGTGACTATTCATGTTGTTCAGGGTGAACGTAAGCAGGCTACACAGAATAAATCGCTGGGTCGCTTTGACCTGTCAGATATTCCGCCGTCGCCTCGTGGCTTGCCGCAGATTGAAGTGGCCTTCGATCTTGACGCCAACGGCATCCTTAATGTGTCGGCGAAGGACAAGGCTACGGGTAAGGAGCAGTCTATTATTATCAAGGCATCCAGCGGATTGTCCGATGAAGAAATCGATCAGATGATAAAGGATGCCGAGGCCAATGCGGCGGAAGATAAGAAGTTTGAAGAACTTATCACCGCTCGCAACACCGCCGATGGTCTGGTCCATGCCACCAAGAAGACGCTGGAAGAAGCGGGTGACAAAGCCACCGATGAGGAAAAGGAAGCCATCAACACCGCGGTGACCGCCGTAGAAGAGGCGATCAAAGGTGAAGATCTGGCTGATATTGAAGCCAAAACCAAAGAGCTGAGCGATGCTTCAACTGGCCTGGCACAGAAAATGTACGCCGAACAGCAGGCTGAGACTGAAGGTGCCGAAGGTGCAGCGGACGCGGCCAGCGGTTCAACCAATGATGACGCCGTCGATGCTGAGTTCGAAGAGGTCGATGAAGAAGCTGAGAAAGAAACTGAAGAAGAAGGTAAGTAACGCGATGGCTTGATTGGAGCGTGCTATTTCTCTCTCAGGCAATCGAACTAAATCGCAAAAGCTAGGCCATCTCGATGGCTTAGTTTTTTTGCGTTTAAATACCCAGGGTAGCGTTAAGAGTCGACCGCGTTATTCAGAGATGTCCTGGCAAGCTGCAGGCATCGAATTCGAGTTGCGGTTAAGAAGAGAATCGAATTAATGTCAAAGCGCGATTACTACGAAGTTCTGGGTGTTTCCCGGGACACAGCGGGGGCCGATATAAAGAAGGCTTACCGACGTGTTGCGATGAAGCATCATCCGGATCGTAATCCAGACAACAAAGAATCTGAGGACAAGTTCAAGGAAGCGAACGAAGCCTTCGAAGTTTTGTCGGATGCCAAAAAACGTGCGCGCTACGATCAATACGGTCACGCTGGCGTTGAAGGCCAGACCAGTGCGGGCAGTGCTGATTTTGGTGATATTTTTGGCGATATATTTGGTGACATCTTTGGCGGCGGTCGTGACGGTCGCAGTCACATTCGCAAAGGCGCAGACCTGCGCTACAACCTTGAGCTCAATTTGGAAGAAGCGGTTCAGGGTACTACGGTCAAAATCAAGATTCCAACGTCGGTCTCCTGTGATGGCTGCGGCGGCAGTGGCGCCAAAAAAGGTACTACGCCGGTAGATTGTAGTACCTGCGGTGGTCACGGCCAGGTCCGCATGCAGCAGGGCTTTTTCTCCATGCAGCAGACCTGCCCCCGCTGCCAGGGAACCGGCAAGCAGATCAAAGACCCCTGCAGCACCTGCCACGGCCGCGGTGCGATCGATGAAACTAAAACCTTGTCGGTCAAGGTTCCAGCAGGGGTGGATGTTGGCGATAGAATTCGCTTAACCGGTGAAGGTCAGGCGGGAGTGCACGGTGGACCGTCGGGAGATCTCTATGTTGAGATTGCTGTGCGCAGTCATCATATATTCCAACGTGATGGCCGCGACCTGCACTGTGAGATTCCTATCAGCTTTGGTGACGCGGCGTTGGGCGGTGAATTGGAAGTGCCTACACTCGATGGCCGAGTCAAGCTGAAAATTCCTGCTGCTACTCAATCTGGAAAACTCTTCCGATTGCGTAATAAGGGCGTTACGCCAATTCGAGGTGGCAGTGCCGGGGATCTATTGTGTAGGGTAGTGGTGGAAACACCCATTCACCTGACGAAACGCCAGCAAGAAATTCTGCAGGAATTCCAGGAGATTCAGGAACAACAGGGCACCAGGCAATCACCTCGCAAGTCTTCCTGGTTTGATGGTGTCAAAAAATTTGTTGATGGACTGCGGGCCTGACACCGGGGCATCACTGCATTGTTCAGAGCTACCCTAGCTCTCGAAGCTGCAGGGAGTGTCATTTGTCACCAGCTTAGCCTGGTCTCAATCGAAAATTGTATCAGCGATCTGCCGATGCACAGCCGCCTCCAGTCTGGGGCCAAAATTGCTTACCACCGTAGCCGAACTTAAACTGGCTAACTTGCCCGCCGTCTCAAAATTTTTGCCACTGGTAATCCCGTAAAGAAACGCGCCGGCGAACATGTCCCCTGCGCCATTAGTATCTACGGCGTTAACACTGTGCGGATCGATTGAAATATAGTTGCTGCCATCGAATAACAGTGCGCCCTTGTTGCCGCGCGTGATAGCAAACTGACTGATTTTGGCTTGCATGATTTCGCAGGCGCCGTCGATATCTGCAGCGCCAGTCCACAATAGGGCTTCGTGTTCATTGCAAAACAACAGATCCACACCGTCACCCAGCACTTCGTTGATGTCATCTTTAAAGTACTCAAGCATAGAGGGATCTGAAAATGTCATAGCAGTCTTCACCTGGTTGTCTTCGGCAAATTGCTTGAGTTTGATGATAGCAGCCTTCGCACTGGGAGAGGTCACCAGGTAACCTTCCAGGTATATGTACTTGGAAGCCTTCGCTGCTTCGAAATTTAACTCTTCCGACGACACATTTTCTGAAACTCCGAGATAGGTATGCATGGTGCGCTCCGCATCTGGACTGATCATTACCAGGCATTGACCAGAAATTCCACGCTCTCGCTGACTGTTCATGTTGGTCTGAATATTATGGTCGCCGAGTTGTCCGAGATAAAAATCACCGGTTTCGTCGTTGGCCACCTTGCAGGTTAAGTAGGCAGTACCACCAAACTGACTCAATGCGTACAGGGTATTGGCTGCAGAACCACCGCCTGCGCGCTTCCTGATGCCGTAGTGGGTCTGCAAAATATGCAGTAGATGAGCCTGTTGTTCCTGGGCGACGAGAGTCATCACACCTTTTTTGATATTGTGTTCAACAAAAAATTTGTCGTCGACTTCGAATTCCGTGTCGACGAGGGCATTTCCAACACCGTATACATCATAGCTTGTCATTGATTTTCCTTGTGGCGGCCGCTGCTATGCGGAACTTGACGCTATTTTATTGAAAGCCTGTTCTGCTGCATCCAGTGTTAGTTGAATTTCCTTCTCACTGTGAGCGGCGGAAATAAATCCAGCCTCGTATGCCGATGGAGCCAGATAGACGCCATTGTCTAACATCACGTGGAAGAACGTCTGAAAATGATCGAGATTGCCAGCCATGACCTGAGAAAATTTTGTAACCTTATCTTCGTCGTTGAAGAAGCAGCCAAACATGCCGCCTACCTGATTACTTGTGAATGGCACTTTGGCGGCGGCGGCTCGCTCACGCAAGCCGCTGAGTAGAGTCTTCGCCTTGCTCTCGAGTTCGCTGTAAAAATTCGGTGCGCTGACAAGCTCGAGCATTGCCAGTCCCGCAGCGACTGCAAGTGGGCTACCGGAGAGCGTGCCTGCTTGATAAACAGCACCGCTGGGGGCGATAAGTTCCATGATTTCCTGCTTGCCGCCAAATGCGCCCACTGGCAAGCCGCCACCAATGACCTTGCCCAGTGTGGTGAGGTCCGGAGTCACGCCATAGACCGCTTGAGCACCGCCACGAGCTACGCGAAAGCCGGTCATTACCTCATCAAAAATCAAAACGCTGCCGTGCTTTGAGCAACACTTACGAAGCGCTTCCAGAAAACCGGGAAGCGGCGGGACGCAATTCATGTTGCCGGCGACAGGCTCGACGATCACGCAGGCAATTTCGTCTCCCTGGGTGTCGAAAAATTGATTCACGGCTTCAATACTATTAAAGGGTAGCACATGGGTAAGCTCGGTATAGGCTCGTGGCACGCCGAGGGAGTCGGGCTCGCCCAGAGTCAGCGCGCCGGAACCAGCCTTTACCAGCAGGCCATCGACATGACCGTGATAACAGCCCTCAAATTTTACAATCCTGTCGCGGCGGGTATAGGCGCGAGCCAGGCGAATTGCGCTCATGGTAGCCTCGGTACCCGAGGTAACCAGGCGCACGCGTTCGATAGATGGCACCAACTGGCAGATCTTTTCGGCAATCTGAACTTCCGCCTCTGTCGATGCGCCATAGGCCAGTCCACGATCCAGTTGATCTGTAAGCGCTTTCACGACACTGGGGTGACGATGGCCTAAGATCAGCGGACCCCATGCCCCCACATAGTCGACATAGCGATTGTCATCGACATCGATCAGGTAGGCACCGTCGCCACCTTTGAAAAAGAGGGGGTTGCCACCAACACCCTTGAAGGCTCTAACCGGCGAATTAACGCCGCCGGGAATGAATTGCAGAGCCCGTTCATACAGCTTGCTGGAGTGCTCGTTGCTCATGTAACTATTTACCTTGTGGTTCTATTTTTCTGCACAGACTGGGATGCTCGTGCTTGCGATTGATTGCTGATGTTGACCAGGTCTTCGGTTTGTTGCGCTATTTCCTCGTCGCCGAAGATGCCATCAATAATGGCTAGCATGTCGGCGCCGGCATCGAAAACAGCAGCGCCATTTTCCGCATTGATGCCGCCAATAGCAACTATGGGAATGGACAATGCGACTTTGGCTTTGCCGAGAATTTCAAGCGACGCCGGTGGCGCCTGCGGTTTTGTTGCTGATTTGAAAAAGAGTCCAAAGGCCACGTAATCGGCCCCCGCTCGCTCGGCGACTATCGCACTCTCGATGGAAGCATGACAAGTGACACCAATAAGCGCCTTCGCTCCAAGTCGCTGTCGAGCAACTTCGAGCGTCGCATCTTGCTGGCCTAAATGTACGCCGTCGGCGTTGATTGTCAGGCACAATTCAACATCGTCGTTAATGATCAGTGGTATCTGGTAGCGCTTGCACAGAGCAAGTAATTCAATTGCAATATTTTGCCGGCTGTTATTGCTGCCGCGCTTACTGCGGTACTGCAACAATGAAATGCCGGCGCTCAGTGCGGATTCAACCGCCGCCAGCAGCGAGTGCTCGGGTAAAAGCTCATCATCGGTAATTGCGTATATGCCTGACAGTTGCATAGGGCTTAGAGTATTTGCTTATTCCAAAAACTTCGATTCGGCATGTGCTGGCCGAAGCCCATGCGCGAGCCGTGGTTTAATGACTCGCAGGTAAATCGCTGGGCTTGTTGAATGGCATCATGCAGGCTCAATTTGTGAGCGAGGTAGCCGGCAGTCGCGGCAGCGAGGGTACAGCCGGAACCATGGAATTTGCTTTCCAGGCGCGGCCAGTTGAACAGAGTAACGTCCTGATGTGAAGAGTACAGCCGGTTGACTACTGTGGGTGTTTGCGCGTGGGTGCCCGTCAGGAGCACGTGTTGGCATCCGCTTTCGAGGATTTCATTGGCGCAGGCGTCCAGCGTGTCAGCGGTTGGGGCAAGCTGGCTCAGCTCTTCTGTGTTCGGTGTCAGTATCGTAGTCAATGGCAGCAACAGAGTGCGCATGGCCTCGATGATTTCTTCGTCACCGAAATCAAAGCCACCGCCAGCGGCGGTGATCGGGTCTACTACTACAGGTATCTGGGAATAGTCTTTGAGCAGGGTGTGCAGCACTTCGATGTTCTCCACGCTGCCCAATAATCCGATCTTGAAATATTGCACGGACATGTCTTCCAGCACCGCTCTTGCTTGCTGCACCAGCATGGATGGTGTTGTTGCCTCCATGGTGATTACGTATTGAGTGTTTTGAGCTGTCACAGCGGTGACCACTGGCGCGCAGTGACAGCCGATGCTGAACAGGGTTTCGATGTCGGCCTGGATGCCGGCGCCGCCGGTGGGGTCCAGCCCGGAGAAACACATTACGATGGGTTTTATCTAGCTCATGTCGATTTCATTCAGCGGCTCGGGCTCTCACTTGCACAGGATTCTGATCAGCTCAGGGCTGCCACTGGCCAATTAGGGCCAGGATAGCGTCGGTTTGACGACAATAAGTATCACAATTCCTACCAGCATAAATACTGGCATCTCATTAAAGAAGCGAAAAAAGACGTGGCTGCGGATGTTTTTATCCTCACGTAGCGCCTGCATAAATCGCCAACAGCCAAAGTGATAAGCCACCACGAGCGCGACTAGCACCAACTTCGTATGCATCCACCACCAGGCCATGAAATAACTGGCATTATCGAACAGCAACCAACTGCCTAAAAGGATCGCCGCGATGGCCGCGGGGGTGGTAATAGCCCAGAAAAGTTTGCGCTCCATGATGATGAAGCGATCCTTGCTTACTTGATCTTCGCTCATGGCATGGTAGACAAAGAGCCTGGGCAAATAGAACAGACCACTGAACCAGGCTACTACCGCGATTATATGAAATGCCTTAATCCAGAGCATGCAAATCTCCCGTTGTATCTGCCCCCTATCACTCTAAAAAGGGGAGAGCAAAAACTATCACAGCTACTGCTGCAAGTCTTGATGAAAACCGGAAATGGTATCGAAGTCTGTATCTTAGGTGTTGAATTTACTCTCTTTATTGCAATCCTGGTGTCTGCGTGTAAGATACTCCGTCCGGACTCAAGGGAACGGTCTGGACTTGATTTGTTCCGCTACAGATAACTCTGATTTTCTAAAACCAACAGAAAAACTTCGAATTCGGGGAGTCATGCTTTGATCAAAGTAGGAATCGTTGGCGCGACCGGTTACACGGGGGTTGAACTCCTGCGTTTACTGGCGCCCCGAACTGATTTGGAAATCGCGGTGGTGACTTCACGGGAGCTAAGCGGGACGGCCGTGAGCAAACGCTTTCCTAACCTGCGGGGGCATGTTGAGCTGGATTTCGTGCCGCCTGACTCAGCGGCGCTCGGTGGCTGTGATGT
This sequence comes from Gammaproteobacteria bacterium, assembly GCA_963694865.1. Lineage (GTDB taxonomy): Bacteria > Pseudomonadota > Gammaproteobacteria > Pseudomonadales > Pseudohongiellaceae > UBA9145. Next base: position 28,169 of record CAVOFA010000018.1, read on the forward strand.
GGTGTTTTATGCGACGCCGCACGCGGTGGCGATGAATTCTGTGGCTGCGTTGCTGGAGCAGGGTGTCAGGGTTATCGACCTTTCCGCCGATTTTCGAATCAAAGACATTGCGCTTTGGGAGCAATGGTATAACACCAGTCATAGCTGTCCGGAACTGGTCGCTACCGCAGTCTACGGTCTGCCCGAGGTCAATCGAGAGCAGATTAAAGCTGCGCAGCTTATCGCGGTGCCAGGTTGCTACCCCACCGCTATTCAACTTGGTTTCCTGCCACTGTTGGAGCAGCAACTAGTAGATTGCAGCCGCTTGATCGCCGATGCTAAATCCGGTGTCAGCGGTGCCGGTCGCAAAGCCGCCGAAGATTACCTGCTGTGCGAGGCGACAGAATCTATCAGGGCATACGCAGTAACAGGCCATCGGCACCACCCTGAAATTACCCAGGGACTGAGTCAATACGCCTCGGCGGCGGTGGGGCTTACCTTCATTCCCCATTTAACGCCGATGATCAGGGGCATCCTGGCGACCCTGTATGCGCCAGTTAGACCTGGAACCCATGTCTCCATCGAACAATTACAGGTAATTTTCGAGGACAGGTATGGGGATGAACCCTTTGTCGACGTGCTGCCCCAGGGTGAGTGGCCGGCGACGCGGGACGTAAAAGGCTCGAATAGATGTGAAATTTCGGTGAACTATTCGGCAGATACTGACACCATTGTAGTGCTGGCGGCGGAAGACAACCTGGTGAAGGGTGCTTCCGGGCAGGCCGTTCAGAATATGAATATCATGTTTCAGCTTGAAGAAACCACGGGGCTGCAAGGTATCGCGTTGTTGCCCTAGTCAGAGTAGGGTAAGAAACTCGTAGTCGCACTAAATCAAGAGAGCGCTGCATGCCAAATGTCGTTAAAGGCAGTAAACAGGAACAGATGGTGGTGGTGCCTTACCGCCCCAGACGGCGCGCACTATTAATTACGCTGCTGGTTTGCATCCTCGGCGGCAGTGCCGCCAGTGGATTCTTCTATGCGTATGACCAAACCATGCGCTTCCAGCAATCTGTCCAGTTAGATAAGGAGGCATTGAGTCGCGAGCTCGCAGTGCTGCGGACGGAGAATATAGAACTGAGCAGGCAGCTCGCCGTATTGGAGCGAAATAATGTAATGGATAAGTGGGCCACTAACGAAGTTCAGTCCACTATACGAAACTTGAGGGAACAAATTGCCCAGCTAAAACAGGACAATGTATTCTACAGACAGGTAGTCACGGCTGAGACAGAAGACACGGGCTTAATCGTGGGGCAGATGGATATTCACAGCACCCGGAACCCGGGACGATTTCGCTACAAGTTGGTGATGCGGCAGCTAGATGCGGATGGAGACTCGTATCTAGCGGGGCACGTAAACGTCAATCTTATAGGCCGGCAGGGGGACGAGCAGGTAATATTACCGCTGCGTGAGATCTCTGCCGAACAGGAGCAACTGGACATTCGATTGAGATTCAAATATTTTCAGAACATTGAAGGTGAATTGGCACTGCCCGCTGGATTCGAGCCCGAAAGATTCCAGGTCGCCGCGGTTGCTACCGAACCGGCAGAAAAGACTATAGATCAATATTTCAGCTGGCTAGTGTTGGGAGATTAGGACGATGTTTACTAAATCAGTTGATAAGTCAAAGCACAGTAATGGGCCGGCTCACACGCTGGTGTCCAGAACCACTGAAATAGTCGGCGACATCCATTTTAGCGGTGAGCTAATTATTGAAGGTCGGGTAAAGGGCAACATCTATGCCGAAGATGATTCAGAGGCTGTGGTTAGAGTGGCGGAAAAGGGCTCAGTAGAAGGCGAGATTTGTGTGCCTACCGCGATCTTGAACGGATTGATTCAAGGTGATGTTCGGGCCGCTGTCCATATCGAATTGGCGGCTAAAGCGGTGGTTGTTGGCAATGTCTATTACAACCTGATCGAAATGGTGATGGGCTCTGAAGTGAATGGTAATCTCATGCACATCAGCTCAAGTCAAACCGGATCCCAGCGTCTGACTGCCTCCAAGAATAAGCTTCCTTTTGACAGCTCGGCTTTCCAAAAGTAGGCTATACTTGACCAAAACACTTGGTTATTGCGATAATCACCCACTACAGCCTGCTAAACAATAGCCTCGTTTGCGCTTGATTATTGCCTTACAGGCATTCATTTTTTTTTTGGAAAGTAGATGTCCGTCGTTCAGTCTCAAGATCCTGTTATTATGTCCTTCACCGACAATGCGGCGAATAAGGTGCACAACCTTATTTCAGAGGAAGGCAACGACAATCTCAAGCTGCGGGTATTTGTGACCGGCGGTGGCTGTTCGGGGTTTCAGTACGGTTTCTCCTTCGATGAGGAGATTGCTGAGGACGATACTGTTATCGAGAACAAGGGTGCCAGTCTGTTAGTAGATCCCTTGAGCTTCCAGTACCTGGTGGGTGCAAAGATAGACTATGTTGAGGGCCTGGAAGGCTCCAGGTTTATCGTCGACAACCCCATGGCTACGACTACCTGTGGCTGTGGTGCTTCATTCTCAATCTAGGGCACCTCTGAATAACGCGGCGTAGCCTGAGTGCCAACCGCGTTATTCAGAGGTGCCCTAGACGAGATGGCTTTAGTAAGAGGTCCGTTTGGGCGGGGATTTCCGCCGGGAAAAGACGGCGCTAACAAATCAGGGTTCAGGCCTGATAGATACCACCCAAAATTGTGGCTGCGGTAGCGCCGGTAAATGCGCTGATGTCGATGCTGTGACCTGCCAGGGTTTGCTTTGCCATCCAGGCGAAGGCGATGGCTTCTACCCAGTCCGGCTCTATACCCATCGCGGCTGTCGTCGTGACTTCAGATTCCGGTAGCGCTATTTGCAGGGCTTGCATCAAACTGAGATTGTGGGCGCCGCCGCCGCAGATGGAAACCTGGTTTGCCACCACTAGCTTTCTGATGTCCGTGACTATTGTTGCCACGGTGAATTTCAATAGCGTCGCTTGCACGTCTACAGCCGCCACATCGTGTTGACACTGCTTTAGCCTGGTCTCCAACCAATGCCCGTTAAAAAGCTCCCGACCGGTGCTCTTGGGGGGAGCTAAAGACAAATACGGTTCTTGTAGCAGCGTCGCAAGTAGAGTTTCATTTGCTACACCAGTTCTAGCCCAGTCGCCATTGTTGTCAAACTTCTTATTCAGGTTCTTGTCGATCCAATAGTCCATCAAGACATTGCCGGGACCGGTATCGAAGGCCACGCATTGCCCATTTTTCTCCAGCACAGTGATATTAGAGATACCGCCGATATTGACTACGACGCGATCTTCGTGGCAAGAGGCGAAACAATTTCTATGCAGTAGCGGAGCTAAGGGAGCGCCCTGGCCACCGGCGGCCATATCTCTTCTGCGAAAATCGGCGACCGTGGTTATGCCCGTTAGGTGAGCGATGGTATTGGGGTCTGCTAGTTGCAGGGTAAAGGGGAATTCTCCGGTGGGTTGATGCCAAACAGTCTGGCCGTGACTGCCGATGGCCTTAATCGATGTAGCACTCACACCTGCTTGTTTTAACAGTTGCATAACACCTGCTGCAAAAATCCGGCCCAGTTCAACATCAAGCTGACCATAGAGCCGCAGATCTATATTCATCTCGCTGCATAGCTGCAGAACTCGCTGCCGTAGAGCGTCGCTGGCTGGACAAAAGTGGGAGGCCAGCAGAGTGGGCTGGTCACTGTCAAACTGCACCAGAGCACAATCGACACCGTCGATACTGGTGCCGGATATCAGCCCAATATAGAGATCTGAATCCGTCATAAGGCGTAATCAATCAGCGCTGGGCTGATTCAGTGTGGGTATTCTTGAATCATTGAGTTCATCGAAGTGCTGTAGGAGAGCTGCAGACTGGCTTCGAAATTGGCCCATCTCGGCGGCATCGATCGACACGGCCTTGGGTAGTTTGTTCAGAATAGTACGCGGGTTCTGGTGCACGCTATTCATCAGGAATTCATAGTGCAGATGTGGTCCTGTAGCGCCTCCGGTGGCACCGACATAGCCGATGATGTCGCCTTGTCGGACTCGGTCCCCGCGGCGGGCATCCCTATTGTATTTAGAGAGATGCGCATACTTGGTTTCAAACCCTCCGGAATGTCGAACGACGACAAGATTACCAAAGAAACCATTGCGCGCTGCCCAGGTTACGGTGCCGTCACTGGTGGCCCGAACCGGAGTACCATTCGGTGCCGCATAATCGGTGCCCTTGTGAGCGCGAATGGTATTGAGGATGGGATGGCGACGGCGTGGATTGAAATTGGAACTGATTTTAAATACATCAAGCGGGCTGCGTAAGAAGGCTTTGCGCATACTTTCACCGTTGGGGTTGAAGTAGCCAGCCTCGCCTTCGGCGTTCATGTAGCGGACGGCAGTATATTTCTTGCCCTGGTTGATGTATTGAGTTGCCAGAATTTCGCCGTTACCAATGAACTCGCCGTCGAGATGTTTTTCTTCATAGAGGATGCTGAACTTGTCACCGAGCCGGGGATCGAGTATGAAATCGATGACACCACCGAAGATGTTCGCCATCTCCATTATGGTGATAGCTGGAATTTTCTCCCGCTGGCCGGCCATAAAAAGGCTGTCAGTAATAGTGCCAACTTTGAACGCCTGATCGATTAGAGCCTGCTTTTGTATAGGCTCCACCTCGTAGTTGCCCTGATTTAGAGTAAACAGGTAACCTTCCAGTGGCGATTTTAAAACTCGTAGTTGCTCCAGTTCACCTAGGTCGGCAATCATGAAATCCAGTTTGTAGCCAGGGTACAAGCGATTGAGGACCTTGGCCTCGTCGCTGCTATTGAGAACCCGAAACAGATCCTGGTCAGTTAGACCTACTTGCATGAATATGGCTGACAGATTATCGCCACTTTGAATTTCAATATTCTGCCAGGCTGCGGTGTCGGCAGTGATGGATGCGGGCTCGGGGTCTAGTGATACTACATAGTCGGCGAGCAGCTCAGCTGACGAATTATTGGCGTTCTCTTTATCGACGTTCTCCGCCGCTAAATTGTCGGCCACCAGAGTCGAGCTTGCCAAATCGCTGGCAGGCTCTTTGCCGACGGCAACGGAGATTCGAAGCTGGTTTGTGCTCTTGGCCTCACCTTCTTCGCTGGGCAAGACGAGTAGGCCGAGAATGAGGAAGCTCAGGGCAGCAGCCATGTAAAGATGGTTTCGTGGATAGTACTTTTTCACAAGTGGGTAGTGCCTTTCCACAAGTGAGTAGTACCTTTCCACAAAGTGCTTAGCGATTTCGAATATGTCAGCACAAATTGACAACATCAGTCCCTTTATTTTGCGCACGAAAGCGCGAGTTTATAACAACAAGCAAGTTAAATTCCAGACGTTTTTTGCTGGATTACCCTATGCAAGCCAGTTCTGGTGTAGAATCGGCGCGATTTTCCGATGCTGGGGAGCCTCTGAACAATTAGTCAGTGACTCCCTGAGCTTCTGGTTTATCATAATTAATAGTGTCGGTTCCTCTGTTTGGGTCGGCATTTACCACATTTTTCTTAGTTTTGTGACGTAGATAAGGTTGCAATATGCAAGCTGCAATTAAAAATGGCGTTGGGGATATCATTGCTGAGTTAAAGAGTCGAGAGTTGATTTCTCAGCTGGCAGGGGGCGATGAGCTGAAATCTCACCTCGCCGGGGGCAGCAGAACTCTGTATTGCGGCTTCGACCCTACGGCAGAGAGCCTGCATATAGGCAATATGGTGCCGCTGCTGGCTCTAAAACGCTTCCAAATGGCTGGACACCGGCCTATAGCACTAGTTGGCGGTGCCACCGGCATGATTGGTGACCCCAGCTTCAAAGACTCAGAACGGCAGCTGAATTCAGCAGATGTTGTCAGCGCCTGGGTCGAGCGCCTGAAGCCCCAGTTGAGCCAGTTTCTGAATTTTGACGAGGGCAATAACGCTGCTCTGCTGGTGAATAATCTAGATTGGACCGAAAACTACGACGTCCTTAGCTTCCTGCGCGATATTGGTAAGCACTTCTCCGTGAATGCCATGATCCAGAAAGAATCCGTCAAGCAGAGACTAGTCCGTGAGGGCGAAGGCATTTCATTTACTGAATTCAGCTATATGATCCTGCAATCCTACGACTTTGCCGAGCTTAACAAGCGCTACGGCTGTACCTTGCAGATTGGTGGCAGCGACCAGTGGGGTAACATTACAGGGGGTATAGACCTGACCCGGCGTATGAATCAACAGCAGGTATACGGAGCCACCTGCCCTTTGATCACAAAGGCTGACGGTTCCAAGTTTGGCAAGAGCGAAGCCGGTACTGTGTGGATGGACGCCAGTAAAACCTCGCCTTACGCTTTCTATCAGTTCTGGCTGAACACGGCAGATGCCGATGTGTACCGCTTCCTTAAATTCTTCACTTTTTTAAGCCTTGACGAGATTGAGCAGATTGAACAAATCGACCTTGCCTCAAATACCAGGCCCGAGGCACAGGCAGTGCTCGCCAGGGCTGTTACCGAACTGGTGCACGGTGCAGACGGCGTTAGCGCAGCGACACGCATTAGCCAGGCGCTGTTTTCCGGGGAAATTGCCGCTCTGAATGAGCAAGACCTGCGGCAATTGGAGCTGGATGGTTTGCCTTGTACCGAATTTGACGGTGGCAGTCAGGGCATTGTCGACGTATTGGTACGCACCGAACTGGCTAAATCCAACAAAATGGCGCGAGAATTCATCGCAAATAATGCCGTTAGCGTGAACGGGCAACTGCTGAATTCGCCCGAATTCCAGCTCAGCAGTCAAAATGCCCTGATTGGCAGGTTTTTTGTCGTTAAAAGGGGTAAAAAGCTGTTTCACCTGGTCAAATTGGCCTAGTCAGGATTGACTGATTTCCGGTGGTTCTTTGAGGCGCCGTCAGGGCCTGAAATTATATTCAATTTTAGCCATTTAAATCCTTGCCAAACTGGTTGTGGCACGTATAATACGCCGGCTCTGTGTCGAGAGGCATGGGCATGTTCTTTAAAAATACGGATCAAGTAATAGAGGTGGGTGCTTGCCGAGATGGTTGCTGTGAATCTTC
>CAVOFA010000019.1:0-35236 GCA_963694865.1 Gammaproteobacteria bacterium
TTATCGGAAACGTTTCGGCAAGAAAATTTTAGTTGGTTCTGGATGAGCGTAATAATCGATCTACGCCAGCATTGTAGAGCGCAAGATCTACTGCACTTCGAATTGATTGCGCGTCGTCGAGTTGCAGGACCTGATCAAGCAAGTCCTGAGCTGCCTCCAGACTGATATTTCGAATTACAGATTTCACTTTTAGCAGCGCACTCGCATTCATTGACAGCACGTCGAAACCCATCGCTACCAGTAGCACTGCAGCACCGGGATCCCCTGCCATCTCTCCACAAATACTTACGGGAATACCTTCGGCACTGGACTCGTTAACAACTTGCTGTAAGGCGGACAAAACGGCAGGATGAAAAGCCGTATAGAGGTCTGCAACTCTGGGATTATTGCGATCGACAGCCAATAAGTATTGCGTCAGATCATTGCTGCCCACGGATATAAAATCTACCATCTTTGCCAGCACTCGGGTTTGATAGACCGCCGCCGGTAACTCGATCATGACACCAATTGGCGGGAATCTTACGTCTAATCCTTCCTGCAGCAATTCACGATGAGATTTCTTTATCAATTGTATCGCCGAAGTGACTTCATTGGTGTTACTTATCATGGGTAACATGATCTGTAGATTTTCGAGACCGATGCTGGCGCGTAACATCGCTCTTATCTGGGCAGTAAAAATCTCTGGATGGTCAAGCGTAACTCGAATTCCTCGCCAGCCTAAAAATGGGTTTTCCTCTTCAATAGGAAAATAGGGCAATGACTTGTCGCCACCGATATCGAGAGTTCTCATGGTAACAAGCATCGGCGCAAATGCCTCCAATTGGTCACGGTAAATTTTGCTCTGTTCTAATTCACTGGGGAATCTCTCACTAAGCAAGAAGGGTATTTCTGTTCGAAATAAACCAATGCCTTCGGCTCCCTTATTCAGCGAGTGGATGACATCAGACATCAATCCCGTATTGACCCAGAGGTGAACTCGATGCCGGTCAGTAGTCTCACAAGGCACGCCCTTTAACTCTTCCAGCCCCTCGGTTAATTGATCCTGCTCCTTTATGGTTTCCAGAAATCGAGTTCGTAGCTCATCGGAGGGGTTGGTGACTACCTCGCCTTTATAGCCATCAACAATGACTTCTTTGCCTTCTAGATTATTATAAGGGAGATCCACCGCTCCCATTACGGTTGGGATACCCATTGTCCGAGCGAGAATAGCTACATGGGAATTGCCTGAACCCTTGACCGAAATCAGGCCCTTCAATTTTCCCTTTGGCACCTCCGCCAGCATGGCAGGAGTTAACTCCTCGCTGACCAGAATAGTACTGTCAGGATACTCGGTTTTGACTTGCTCCTTTTCCTGTAAATAGAACAATACGCGGCTACACAGATCCTTGATGTCGACTGCACGCTCACTCAGGTATGCGTCGTTCATCGCCTCAAAATTTCGGACGTGTTCATTGGCTACATAGGCAAGTGCTCCCTGTGCCCAAGCTCCCATCTTGATTCTTTCTACGACTTCATTGCCCAGAGCTTTATCATCTAGCATCCGCAAATAGACATCGAATATTTGCCGCTCCTCTTCGGCCACGTGACCGGCAAGTTTGCTGTGCAGAGCTCGCATATCACCTCTAACGCTATCCAGACAACTTCTGAAAAACTCAATTTCCTTTTCAATGTTTTTAGCGTTTCGATTCGGTATCTGGCTGAGACCTGCGTGGGGAAATACCACCGCCACCTGCCCTATCGCTACACCAGAGGAGCCAGAGATACCTCGAAATACGGTGTCAGATGTCTTGTGGCCAGAAGGGCTGAAACCCTCAATCGCTCCGGTGGCTTGAGCATGGGCAATGACTCCGGCAAGCTGGGCCGAAAGTGTTATGAGAAAAGCTTCCTCGCCTTCATCGAAGCGGCGACGTTCTTCGTGCTGCACAATTAGCACCCCGAGGACGGCGCGATGGTGAATGATAGGCACACCCAAAAAAGCGTGAAATACTTCCTCTCCGGTTTCACGTATGTAATGGTAACTGGGATGCAGTCGTGCATCCTCCAGATTTATGGGTTCGGCGTGCTTGGCGACCAGACCCACGAGGCCTTCTCCAACCGCGAGGCTGACATGCCCCACTGCTGCTTCATTCAATCCCTCTGATGCCATCAACACATGACTGTTGATGTCTGCGTCAAACAGGAAGACAGAACATACCTGCGTACCCAGGGCTTCGCGCACTCGGCTCACAATAATGCCCAGCGCCGACTGCAAATCTTTCGCTGCATTGACTTTTTGAACAATGCTGCGCAATTGGTCCCGCATAGTTTTCCGGTTGCTCGCTATTAGTTGAAGGCGGTACCCACAGGCGCTTTCTATCGTACCGAGCCTGCTGAGGGGCACTTCGCTGCCTGATCTTCGAGGTTGCTCTTAGGGAACCTCTGATTATTGTTGTTTTATATAGCTGTTAAGAGGGCCTATCAATTCTTGCAAAGCCTTTCGATAAACATCCCTTTTAAATTCAATTACCTGATTAACAGGGTACCAATAGCTTACCCAGCGCCAATCATCAAACTCGGGTTTTTCAGTTTTAGTCAGCGCCACTTTGTCATCGTCACTTTCGAGGCTTAACAAAAACCATTTCTGCTTCTGGCCAATACAAAGCGGATTGGTATTATGACGGATATAATTCTCTGGCAATCGGTAATGCAACCAGTCATCAGTCTGGTGCAATATCTTCACATCCACCGCAGTCAAACCGACTTCTTCATCGAGCTCCCGGAATAACGCTTCTTCAGGTGATTCGCTGACTTTGATTCCACCCTGTGGAAACTGCCACGCCCCTTGCCCTATCCGCTTAGCCCACAGCAAGCGCCCCAAACTATTACAAATTACAATACCAACATTTGAGCGGAAGCCCCTAGAATCAATCACTCTCAATAAACCTTAGACAAAGCCAAGCGCCTATTGTTTCACAGTCCTGTGTAACTGATCAATGGCGGATTGACCCCATTACTATATATTATCGTTATTTATCAATGTGTTAAAAGATTTAGCGCAGACGCAGAGCGGCTCAAAAGCTCTAAATATACTGCTGTGTCTCGAGCACAGTAGGTATAATGACTTGTTTTGGCCCCTTATAAATTCAGGCAGCAATAGGACCTACAGATGTCGAGGCGATTGGCACTATTCGATTTAGACAACACTCTGCTGGCGGGCGATAGCGATCACGCCTGGGGAGAGTTTCTTATTTCCAGGCGCCTCGTCGATGCTGACCAGCATCGAACAGAAAATGATAAGTACTACCAACAATACAAGGAAGGAATGCTTGATATCCACGGCTATGTGAAATTCACACTGTTGCCGATCTTGCAATTAACAACTGCCGAGCGGGCAAGCCTTCACAATGAGTTCATGCATGAGATGGTAACGCCGATGGTGTTGGAGAAAGCTCGCGCCCTGGTACAGCAACACCGGGATGCCGGAGACTACTGCCTGATCATCACGGCTACTAACGAATTCATCACCACACCCATCGCATCCATTTTCAATGTCGATAGGTTAATCGCCACTGAGCTCGAAATTAAAGATGATCGCTTCACCGGAAATATTGCCGGAGAGCCCTGTTATCAGGGGGGCAAAGTGATGAAACTGGAGCAGTGGCTGAATTCGCAGCAAATGCCTCAGCAGCAACTTTCACTTTCCAACAGTATTTTTTACACCGACTCTATTAATGATCTGCAATTACTAAATAAGGTCAGTGAAGCCATCGTAGTAGATCCTGACGAGGCACTGAGAACGGCTGCAGCCCGTAATGATTGGGACATAATCAGTTTGCGAGAGTAACCGGAAACCAGGTAACAACCAACAGTGTATAGCGCTCATCCATTACGTTTGCTACGGGCTTTGGGACACTTGAGCCTCGTGGTTTGCTGCCTCGGCCTGATTGGCTGTGGTGAGGAAGAAGCCGGTTCACTTGAAATTGACACGGTACTAGAGTCCGAGTTCACGGACATTAATCCACAAAGCTCAGATCTGCTTCGACAACTGGTCGATGCCTATTTACAACAAATTGAGATCGATTTTAATACCGTCACATCCAAGCTGATGCAACTGCAATCGGCGATAGATATTTTTCTCGCTTCTCCAAATACTGAAACTATGGATGTGGCTCGCAGCGTCTGGCTGGACACCCACAGCGCTTACGAACTCACCGCTTTACATCGCTACTTTACGAGTCTGATTGTTTCGGAACAGCAAAGCCTTGCTCTGCTGCAAAATCAATACCGACTCAATCATTGGCCAATTCTGCCCGGCTATATCGACTATGTCGAAGCACTTGCAGACAGCGGTATTGTCAATGACATCACTGTGACTCTGAATGGCACTGCTTTACGGCAACAGCACGGTGCCTTCGAGCTTGCAGAAGCTGCTCTGGGATTTCATGTGCTTGAGTTCCTGCTTTGGGGTGAGAACCAAGTAAGCGGTCAACTACGATCTGCTTCTGACTACAATCAGATTTCACAACTGTCTACAGCGCAGGCAGACAGCGGTCTGGATATTTCGCAACTCAGCAATAACCGGCGCCGTGAATATTTACGCCTTGCCAGCCAGGCACTCATCGATGATTTCCAATCTATTCAACTACTTTGGGCTGACGGCGATGCTGTGTTTCGAAACCGAATTGTTTCGCTTCAAAGCACTGAATTACTGACCCTCCTGCTTGAAGCCTCAATTTCCGTGCTCACGGAAGAAATATTGCTGCGCTCACTTTACCCGCTGTTAAATGGTGATTACAGTAGCAGCATCCAGTCTCCCTACAGCCATTCAACTCAGAATGCGATTTCAGCCCAACTCTACGGCGTGGAGCAACTCCTGCTGGAAGTGAAAACCAACTCGGGTGCGACACTGGATTCGATATTGGTAAATTTGTCGGTAGACTTCGAAGAACTGTTCTATCAAAGCTTTGATGCCACTAAGGAATGCCTGGTGCTGCTGTACAGCACCTTGGCTCCACCAACAGAGCCCGGTGCCAGCTTACAGACAGAGTTTGAGATCGTGGAGTGTATTAATTTACTAAGCAATATGATCGACAGTCTGGAACAAATAGAGATCAGCCTGACAGACTCTATCTGAGCCCTCTTAAGCGCTGCCTAGCTGAATTTCAACGATCAAATCATCTGCCAGACGCTCTAATTCACTCTGCAAGATCTCCAACTCAAGGTCAGCTGGTACTTTTAAAAGCGCGTCGGCCTTAAAAATTGATTCTCCAGACATGGGTGCAGGCACACATTCTGTACTTAGCTTTTCAACATTAACTGACAAACCAGCCAAAACCCTAGATATCTCTCGAATAATGCCTGGACGGTCATTTCCAAGCAAATTCAGGGTCACCGCTTGTGCGGAATCTTCGGTCGAGTCGGCAGTGGCTCTCTCAATAAGCAATTTGAGATCCGGGGGAAAATTCTGAAGTGCTGCAATCAACTTGTCGACCTGCGTGTCGGCGACGCTCACTCTCAATATGCCGGCAAATTTTCCCGCGAGCTGCGACATGCTGCTCTCCAGCCAGTTGCCGGAATTACTGGCTATGACCTGGGACAACGCTTCAACCAGGCCTGGTTTGTCATTTCCAATGACCGTTAGCACAAGATACGTGGTCATAATATTCCTTAAAAAAGCCCTATTTGCGTATTCAAGATCGCATGCAGAGACGACGCCTTGAATACGAGAATTGAGTCAGCGATAGGCGCGAGTTGCTTCTCAACATAGAACTCATAGTCTATTACAGATTCACGAAATTGGCGCGGCTCTGGACCATTGACAGTCATCACATATTCTATCCAGCCGCCAGCTTCATACATGCTGGGGAGATTTCGTCGTTGTCTAATATTTTCGGCTTTCCTCGCCGCCTGTACATGGGGCGGCACGTTTTTAACATAATCGCTCAGTTTGCGTCGAAGTCTCTTCCTTAATACCAACTCCGATTCAAAATTGCCTTCCAACAATGCTACCACTGTTTGTTTAACGTAATCATTGTAGGGCTGATCAAGGAAAATTTTCTCGTACAGGGTTTTCTGAAATTGCCTGGCCAGCGGTGACCAATCGCTTCTCACCGACTCAAGCCCTTTGAACATCAGGTGGAAATCGCGACTTTCTGCACTACCCCGAATGAGACCGGCATAGCGCTTCTTGGTTCCCACATCGGAGCCCCTCACGGTGGGCATAAGAAATTTGCTGAAATGGGTTTCGAATTCTATCTCAAGGTAACTATGAACATCATATTCTTTGCGTAGTTTGTCTCTCCACCATTGATTAAGTTGTACGGCGAGAGTCGAACCAATCTCCGGTACGTCGCTGGCGTCCACCTCTCCCAGCAGAACGAAGAGGGAATCTGTATCGCCATAAATAACATTATAACCTTCTGCTTCGATAAATTTTTTACTTTCAATGATTACTTCATGTCCTCTTTTAGTAATCGAACTTACCAATCTTGAGCCGTAAAATCGGCAGCCTAATGTCCCAAGCACTCCATAGAATGAATTCATAATAATCTTGATGGCACGAGAGAGCACCACATCATTCCGTGCTTTCGCCCGGTCACGTGCCGACCAAATGTTTTTAATAATATCGGGAAGAATATATTCGGAGCGAGAGAAACACCCGCCGTCATAACCTTTAATGGAATCGGCTTCTCTCAATCCTAGGACCAGGGCCAGAGGATCAACGTGAAAAGTACGAATAATACTCGGATACAGACTTTTAAAGTCCGGCACGATGACATGTTCGTGAATTCCCGGGCTCGAATTCATGACATATCCACCAGGACTGGTACTGCCCACATCCAATTCATCCAACGAGGGTGCAACGAAGCCCTTGCGATGCAGCTGAGGTAAATAGAGGAAGTCGAAGGCTGCGACCGAACCACCATATCGATCCAGCTCAAGGCCAGTTAGCAACCCTCTCTCGACGGCGAAGGCCACTAAATTTTCCTTCTTAAAGATATCCCAAACCAGACGGCAGTCTTCAAGGTTGTAACGGGCCAGAGCCGCCTTGTCGCTGTCGAAGAGCTCAGTTATTTCAGCGCCCCTTTGATCTACATCTTCCACCAGGTTCCCCCGGCCCAGTAGCTGCCTGGCAACATGCTCCAGCGAAAAGTTTGCGAACTGGTAAGTGACTGTTCGCATGAGTTCAATGCCATCCAGAACGACACGGCCTGGTACCAGAGCGTAATAGCGATCATTGCCTTCTCTGGCCTTGCGCCAGACGACCGATTCGTCATTGCGGCCTAGGCTGAACACCATGTTCCTGCGGTCACAGAATTGTTGCAGAGCGCGTAAATCGAAATTAACCACGTTCCAGCCCATGATTATATCCGGGTCCAGCTGCCGAACTTTTTCTAGAAACGCGCGCAGTAGTTCGGCTTCATTTGAGTAGAACTTCAAATAATTGTCAGCGGGCTTCTCCGCCTCCACACTTTTCGAGATGTGAGCATCTATCATGAGAACACTGGACTGCTGCTTCGAGTACAGGCCGATAGAGTAGCGTTCCGTACCGTCAAAGTTAGTCTCTATATTAATCGACAGGGACTTTAACTGCGGGCAAACTTCGGCTCCTTTGAGCCTGCCACCTGCCACGTCCTGAAATCCGTTCCTTGTTATGCAGTCACCAGAGATGCTGACGCCGCCGGTAATGAAACGCTCCATTAAAAAGCGGTCGGTGGGTTTTATATCGGTCTCGACTACAGCAATACCAGAATTTCTGAGTTTCTCCCGACAATCAAATAGCTTGCGCTGGCTCTTTAAGTACAACGCCGACATCGCTGTATGTTGGAAGTTTTTCAGCTGGGTAGGACTGATTCGCCAATCCCGTTGATTACTCTGTTTGGAAAGAATCTCCCGCACCTGCGGATGTTGCTGTGTCGGGGGAAAAAAATTGCTTCCTGGTTGGCAAGTCGGAAACGGAACGGCCCCTGTTCTGATGCCAACCAGAAAATGAGCTCCAGTCCATTACTCGATTCTACCCACTGGCGTGTGAGTATAAAACCGCTGGCAAAATCTACGTTGTTGGTATCCGTATTATAAGATCCTTGTCTGTGAATCCGAGAAAGTGGGCTCAACCAGAAAACAAAATACGCGCTCAGATCTAGGGAATCTCTGAATTATGACTCAAAATCTCTGGTCTGTAGAGCCGCCGTAGATTTTGAGTCATTATTCAGAGATTCCCTAAATTCGTACAGTTCTTTGGAACTGGCTGTAATCCTCCCAATAACTCACCTTCTCCGGCATTTCGTCCTGCGTCAGTTGCACGTTTCCATTGATGTCGGTTACGCGAGATACTATTGTGTGCTCACCGGGAGTGGCTGTGCGCCATGCATAATTAAATAATTTCCAGGAATACTTCGTTGAGCGAGGATTAATATCTGCGCGTTCCCACGGCCCGCCGTCCACTTTCACTTCGATACTGCGCAGAGGAGTGCCGTCGTTCAGTACAAAGCCCTGAATGCGGTAACGACCAGCCATTTCGGTTACGCGAACGATTGACGATTTCAGATTCATCATGGTTACGGAATTTTCTACCCACCTTTCCTCACCGCCCATATTCTCCTTCTTCAGGGTTACGTAATCGCGGCCCATGAAACGACCCATGTAACGAGTATTTTGAACATGAATCTGCGTCAGCCATTTTACGTTGGCAACGCCGTACCACCCAGGCACCAGTAGACGAACCGGTTTGCCATGATAATGTGGTAGCGGATCGCCATTCATTTCAAACGCAAGCATGTTCTCTGGCCGCATAGCATCCTCAACGGAGAGGCTGCGAGCCCAAGCTTTCTCGACCTCTCTTCCGCGTATTTGTTCCATCGCGGAATCGGCTCCAAAGAATACAATTTCCTTGGCGCCATCCTGAATATTCGCTCTTTCCAGAATATTTGCCAGGGAAATTCCGCGCCACCTGGCATTGCCAATGAGTCCGTGGAAGAGACTCTGGCGGTTGCCTCCGCACTCGAATCCGACCTGCTGTTCGATAACATCGCCGCCCATCAGCTCTTGTAATGAAATCTCCAATTCATTGTCCACCAACCCGGTGACTTTCAGGCGCCAGGAATCATTGTCAATTTCTGGTTGGCCATAATGCTGTACTACATAGAAATCATTATTGTCAGTGAAGTAGGAAGTGATTTCCCGGGTATCCAGATAATGATTAGACCCCGGCCGTACCGGTCGCACCTCAAACGTGTCAGGCACATCTGTGAAAGGTACCAGCCTTTCACCCTGTGCCAGTGCAGGCAGCACTAATCCAGGAGCAGTTACCGCTCCTGCTGCAATTATCCCCGAGCCAAGGCCGCCCTTTAGAAGTTTTCTTCTACCCTTATCCTGTGGACTCATGTTTATCTCTCTAAACTGATTATTCTTCTGAGCTAAACCATACCACAACAAGGTACTTTTCAAGTAAGAAGCACTTCCATATTCAGGAATTGAACCAGCCTATGCCAGTTTTCCACTAGCCAAACTATTGGCTTGTATTCCACTAATTTACCACTACACTCCAATACTCTGACTGGATTCACACTGCTCAGGGTGTTTCGTGGATAGTAGGACTTAAGAGAGCTCACTACTGTCGAATGCTAGGAATTGGAAAACAGTGACCGAAACTGGACTCAATCTCAGAATAAGCCATCAAATTTGGCTGTCTTCAGGGCCCGGTAAAAATCAGACTGTCGTGGATCAAACCCAACAAGCCTAGCAGCTAATAACAGATTTTCAGAGCTGGCATCAATGGTTGCCCAATATCCAGGGAGTGACTCGCATGGGTGAAAATAGCCTGTGAAGAGGTAGTGAGCTAATGCTACTAGTACGCAGTATCTTGGCCAGCACTTCGCTCCATACCTTGACTATTTCCTATTGGGATCCCTTGAAACGAATCGACTTCATTCTGCAATCTCCAAACCAGCGAATCGCTCACAGTATTCGTCTCGAACCGGCAAAAGCGGCATTAGCGCTGTTACTGGATCTAGAGATAGAGCTCAAGGGCGCTCGAAAACTCCTGAAACCCCTGTATCTCTGGATATACCGCCGCCAATCGACTCAGCAACTGCGTGCATTCTCTAACTACTGGTCTAGGATCAACGATTAGGCTATCCGCGGTTCCTGCTACAGCATTTTGCATTTGCAGCCAATAAGGTTTTATGCCTTTGGGGATTTCGCCCCTAATCCACTGATAGCTGCAGAACACGAGACAACCGGCTGATTGTTAAATACATTCTATGTGATGTGTTGCAGTTCACAATTCCGAAGCCCATTTCTGGTATCTTCAGGCCGACTGGGTATTTCCGAAGTCGGTCAGGATTTCTGACGCTCATCAAACAAATTAATTTGGATCTGATAAGCCCAGAAACATCAATTTAGAATAACTCGCGATGAACTCTACATTTACTCAAAATAAAATTGAGGCTGTCCAACAAAAGCTATCGATCCATATATCGATAGATAAGTTATCCAGAGGGCTTGATAACTATCACATCGACATTAAGCTTAGTAGAGCGTTTTCCTCCGACATACGAAAACTGATTGCACTGCTCGTATCCCAGATAGCGGTTCCCAAACCTAAGCATTGGGATAATTCCAGGGGTTTCGAAAAAATTCGCGAAAGTTACCTTGATATCATGACAGTGCTGATTCATCGAGTAAAACGGATCTCAGCGCTGATGAAATTTCCTTGCTGCAGTTCACTCCAATCAAACATATCCTAAAATCTACCAGATCTAAACTCGACGATGAGATCAAGCATGTAAATTCTCGACTTACTGAGCATCGCAATAAAGGATCATCGGAAGCACTTGCAACTGATCAAAGGTTGTTTTGGCTGAAGAAAAACTACGATGCAATTCTTTATCAGATAAATAAAACTATTTTCAACCAATTGCGGCGAGTTGAAGAAAGACAATTAGGCGCTATTCGTAGTCAATATCTCGGGGAGGAATATAATTATTGTGCTGATGCGATAATAAACCCTCTGCTTTATACCTCGAAATTAAGTGCCTTACCATTGTTGCTGAGAGAGTATAGCGGCTGGAGTTGGAATAGCGAAGATTCCGACTTTGTCGAATTGAACGGCAAGGTTGAAGCGTTCTTTAGTAAGCGCATTACGAAAATTGAAACGAAATCCATCCGCGAGAGCCAAAACCCTGAGGCTTTGGAAATCCACGATGATTTTGGCGGCCTGTTTCAGGTGCAATCTTTTCTGGGCACAGCGGCGGACACAAAATCCCAGCTATACGAAGATTTTTACTGGCTCGATCAGCCTGCCAAGATTGAATTGCTTTTTGACAGCAAAAGACACGCCAAGGAATTGTCTGAAAACCGAAAAGATCTGGGCTTCAGGATATGGTGGCGGTGTCGCAGTGAAATAAAAGAACTGAAAAAGACTCTGTCTGCTTTTTCAAAATTGCTGCGTGCTAACGGTGTATTGCCGCAACTATTAGCATCGCATTACATGCGGAAGTCCCTTAATCCTCTGATTATGGAACTCGTTGATCTGAAAATAATTTGCCAGTTTCTCTGCGGGCATATCACCAGTGACAAGCTTCAAAGCAGTATTAGCGGTGGTGTTAAGCTGAACAATGAATAATTAAAATCCCTCCAGTCACTCAAAAGTAATATTAATTCTTAGGTCCGCAATGCTGACATGTCCGACTCGATGAGGCTGCTGTGCGATATCAGCCTATATCGACAAAATTTAAAATATTTCAGATTTTCTCATCGCGCTTTCAATCGCTTTACACTACTCACAGACAAAGATGAATTGACACTTTCGAAGTCCGCTAACACTCTTTACCTAATACCTACCAGTTCAGAAATTGAAGAAGACGATGAACGTATCTGCCACCATGCAATCCTAAAGGCTGATGTGCGAGGCTCGACCACCGTCACCGACGAGTTACAGACCAAAGGTTTGAACCCCGCGTCCTATTTTAGTACTCGCTTTTTTAATCCAATCAACAAAATTCTTGAGACCTATGGTGCCAATAAGGTATTCATCGAAGGAGATGCAATAATTCTTAGTTTTCTGGAATATGAGCATACGCCACAACAGTGGTTCTCAGTCGCCAGATCCTGTGGCTATGCCAGAGACATGCTAAAAATTACCGGCTCTAACAATCGCTACTCACAGCAAATGGGATTACCTCTACTCGAACTTGGGGTTGGCATCTGCTACTCCGATGCGGCGCCACGCTACCTGTATGACGAAGAGAAGCCAATAATGATTTCCAGCGCCATAGGCATGGCAGATCGAATGTCATCCTGCTCATGGAATCTTCGATTTGCTATCCAGAAAAGCCTTTTTAATATTGATGTACTGCGCATTACCGATGACGAAACCAGCATAGGCGAAAAAGGCCAGCACTATGTTCGATATAACGTTAACGAGATACTGATCGACGATGCTGCATTCAATAAACTTAAGCATGAGATATCTCTTAAAACCTTTCGCATGAAAATTAATGCGAAAGAATACCTGTTCCATGTTGGGCGCTACCCTGATGTGAATGGTCGCAACAAAAATCTAGTCATCCGCGAAGGCAAAGTTGGTATCTGGCGTGACTCACAAGTACTGGAAGACCCGGACAATGATGAAAGCTATTACGAAGTAGTAGTCAATCGAAAAGTCATTCTGCTGGTGCTGGAAGCAACCGCTGCTTCGCAATCTGTCGAGGTGTAGGCGCTAACAGCAATATAAGGGCTCTGTGTAGGAACGACCTGGCCAGTGTCACAGCAAACAGCCTATTGCTGATGGCTAGCCGACGTATGTACGTGGCCATGGGATATTTCCTCTGCACTGGCATCTCGCACCCCGGCGACCTTAACTTCATAGTGCAATGCCCTGCCAGCATAAGGATGATTGAAATCAATATCGGCATTATATTTACCTACCTTGATGATGAGCACACGCTGCGTGCCCTCCTCTGTTTGTACTGCGGCAATCATCCCGGGCGCCAAGCTCTTTGCACCTTTGGGCGGGCGCACATGCTTAATTGGCACCCGCCGCACAGCATCGGGGCGACGATGCCCGTAGGCGTCTTCGGCTTGCAACACAATATCTATGGCGTCACCCTCCTGCTTCCCTTCCAGTGCTCGTTCCAGACCAACGATCACGTTGTGAAAACCGTGCAAGTAGTGGAGGGGATCTCCATCGAAAGATTCTTCCAGTACGTTGCCGCGATTACCCGCTGCATCGACACTGCTGAGACGATAGTGAAAACTAACCACTTTGTTAGTCGCTATTGTGTTGCTGACAACCGACCCGGCTGATTTTAAGCCGCTAGCGCCTGCTTCTGCGTTATCCATTATTTCAGATTTTGACTCTGTTCTGGCCGACATACTATACCTCCGTCAATGGCGCTAATATTAACAGATAGTTGCACTAGCGCTTAATTGCTCCTACTCGCCTGAAAAAATAGCTGTTTTACGCAGCTCGCTGGCGGCATGTTATGAAACGCTAGCGCGGTCTCCGCGGACAGATAGATATCACCTCAAATTTGAGCCGACGGTCCGTTTTTTAGAATTGCCAGGAACTATCAGAGATGCTGCACAGCGGTCTATCTGCGGACGAGAGATTGCTGTTTTGAAATTTCACTATGGCGTTCACCATTTCCCACAAAAACCCGCCAATTTCAAGTAATCGTTATCAATTCCTATTTGCTGTGTTAAATTAGCAGTCTAAATGGGTTTCATACCGCCGCGTCGGTCTGAAAACTACTCTCTAACACCGATTTTAAGAGGTGAAAACTGGTTATAGGAGCTAATCCTGCGTAGCCATTTTTCTGTGTATTATTATGAATCAAGCTCAATTCTCGAAGTTTTCTCCAATCACGGTTGCTGTAAAAAGAAATATCCGGCAGCTGCGCTTGAGCGCCGGCCATTCCATGAACGAAGGTGCCCGGTTATTAGGCATTTCACGCAAACAGCTGGAAGATATAGAAACCATTCGTAACTATGGTTGCCATCTCGATCTGGAGCTGCTGGCGAAGATGAAAGTGATTTACAACAAGTCTCTGGACGAAATTATCGCAGGCCTGCCAGAAGACCATTACTCGGAGTATTTCACTCGGCCGCGCAAGCGCCTTGGTTCTACGCCCCGATTTACCAACTGAAAGCCAACTATTCAGCAAAACTCCCTCACACTGGCCTTGCTTGGCATTGGCAGTGCGCCTTGTTGTCGATATACGTTGCCCATGTAAGCTGTCCCTGTGAATCCAGTGCAGGCCACTAGTTATCCAGACTAAAGAGGCCTATTAGCTGGAAGTTGGGAACTCATGTATAATGGTGGGCTTTTGGCGTATTGAGAAACTGGTAGATTGGTATTATGGCGAATAGATCTAAAAAAGATGCTGCGGCAAGCGGCGCTGAGAACCTAGCAGAGCATATTAGCACCTTCCTTAAGTCTGGCGGCAAGGTTCAGCAAATCCCGTCCGGTGTCAGTGGTCAGACCTCCACCAGCGGTCCTCGGCAAATTGTATTGAGCCACAAAACCAGCTCGTAGAAACCCTTATCAGCAGAGTGATACGCAGAGATACTATCACTCTCTTTTTCGTGCCGGCCGGTTTACGGGTTTGGAGCTGATTGTCTGCAGAGTAGATCCGTTTAGAGAGCCCAGCTTCGTGAAATGGCTCGTCAAAGTTGCCTGATCTGAAAGCCCTTCCGGGACAGCAGATCCAGCAGACCCTGGTTTCCAACCAGGTGTGCGGCCCCCACCAAAACAAATTCAGTATCGGCATCCCGCAACATTGTTTCGATCTGGGGAATCCAATTCAGATTTCGTCGCAACAGCAAAGTGTTGTAAAGCTCCGGCGCCTCAGCCTGCATATCCGCGACAAACATTTCCGCCAGCTTACCGTCATTGCCCGTACGCCAGGCCGCTATCATGTCCTCCATGACCGCGCCCGTTTGCTCCAGGGCGCGCAATGACATTAAGATAAATTTACTCTCATTGCCTTCACCCATAGCCGCCAGAAAACCGATTTGCTGCTCGATTGATTCCAACTGCCCCAGTCTCTTCGCATCCGCTATTGCCCGGGTATTGAAATAGTTGTCCACTCCCTGCGCCGTGAACCCCATTTTTTGAAACTCCATGATCTGTAAAGTGCTAATGACCATACCGGGTTTAAACTTCTCCAACATCATCAAGGGCAAGCCGACCTTTGCTGCATAGGCAGAAAGTGCGGAGTACGCTTGCTGGTTGAGAACCGTTTTTAAGCTGCGTTCGTCGGTATAAGTCAGTTGCTGTAGCATCTGCGCCTGCACTGAAAAATTGGCCATCGAGCTCAGATCGGTTTCGAAATAGATTTCGGAGGAAGCCTGATAGGCTTGCTCAAACTCCTCCAGCAACGGGTAATCAGTGGGCCGCAGTAAGTGCACGGTACCGCCAAGATAAACAGTATTGCTGCCAGACGTGACTACCCACACGGAGGTGTCGGCCGAGGCAATATTTATAACGCTGAGGCCAACTGCCAGCAAGAGGGCAAGACGTTTCAACAGCGATTCGAATACCGAATGCCGGCAATATTTGTTCGTTTCGATGGCTTTCATACCAGGGAACCTCTGACTAATTTACACACATTGTCGATACAAGGTAGCATGCCATCAATTCTTGTAAATGCAACTGCAGGATGCCACTGCCATGTCAAAAATATTGTTTAAACTCCGTGATGTTCCGGACGACGAAGTACAGGAAGTACGGGAGTTACTGGACAACAACGCTATCGAATATTACGAAACCTTTGGTGGCAATTGGGGCATTTCCTTGCCGGCACTGTGGCTCAAAAATACGGATCAACAGGCCAGGGCCCAAGAATTGCTGGATGAGTATCAGAACAACAGAGAAAACAGAGCCCAGCAAGAATATGAGGCGAATCGCGCAAATGGGGGCTCGAACACCCTCCGGGCCAGAATTATAGAGAGCCCTCTTCGTTCCATCGCCTGTCTTGGCTTGATTGGGCTGGTTCTATTTTTGTCCTTACGGTTCTTTTTGACTTTTTAAAACCAACAATTGCCACGACAAGGTGCTTGACCCTGCCGCGATGATAGCGAAACAGCCGGCGGTCAGGTGAGCCCGCTTAGTAGTTACTCCCAAATTATTCCAGTTCGTCAAGCCGTTCGCTAGCCACGAAAACGTCGGCAGCGTCAAAATTGTTTTCCGGAGCCCAAATGTCTTCGCAGCTATCAAGAAACTGCAGGGAAATTTCCCGCTGCTGCACTCTCACCACCTGTACCGGCAACGAAGGCATCGAATCATCCCAGCCCTCGCCGTGTAAGCGCACATCGAGCTCCATCATCACGAAGAAATTGACGTCTTCGTCCAGTTTCAATGCGACACCACTGATAGACATATCCTGCACTGCGCCCGTTACCATTCCCAGCAAGGGGTGCTTGAGGCTCGCCCAAAAATCGACCTCTACCCGGCTATGTCGTCTTCTATCAATCATACTGCTGTCCCAAATTCGCTAACTCTGTATTGCAGTGTAGGCATGTGGCTACACAAATTCTGTGACAAGCCGCACATGTGAGGACGTACGTCCAGGGAACCTCTGATTAATGATTCAAGTCATTTCTACATGATATACCCTGACTTTGGCGGCATTGCTGCGCCCCGGGGCCCGTCTCCCCACGCCGTAACACCTGCTTTACAGGCGCCAGTATGTGGTATATAAAAACAACAGTATTTTTTGTCGGTGTTTCTAACAGGGGGGGCCACCTGGCAATCATTGCTACCCTGAAATTCAAAAGGAGGTGATCCCATCGATAGTCAATCTATTAAGGGAGCCTCCAGTCACTCAATCTAGTCTGGATTTCATTTTCAACCCCAGCCTGGAGCGATGATTGGAGAGGACTTTCGGCGCAAGCTTCGTGCCAAGCCCAAAGTTCTGTAGCTCCCGAAGAGTAGCGAACCCCGTTATCGTCTTGCACGGTAACGGGGTTTTTCAATAGGGTTTATCAAAATAGTCGCTCTGTGGCCGCGGCGGGCACAGTGTGAATCAGGCAATAGGGGCTTAGCGACTGCCCAGAAAGCTTCGAAGCCGCGGCGGAAAACTGCGCTTTAATAACAACTGCTGTAACAAAGTGGCAATGCTTTTCGGCGAAGAAAACTGCACGACCAGGTCAATCGAGCCTATGTCTATTCCCAGCTCCATGGACGCCGTAGCGACCAGCACTTGCAGTTGCCCGACCCTGAGTTTTTGCTCGGCAGTATGACGATGATCCTTGCTCATACTACCGTGGTGGGAGCAGACCCCGTTCTCGCCCAAGCGCTCTGACAAAGCCAGCGCCAAGCGCTCCGAGAGTCGCCTGGTATTGACGAAGACCAGTGTCGTTTCGTGCGTACTTATCAATTCCACCAGGCGCTGATACAGCTCGTCCCAGACCTCGTTGCTCATCAAGGCCGTCAGCGGCGAGCCCGGTACTTCCAGGCTGACGGCGAGCGGACGCCGGAAGCCAACGTCGACGATTTCGCAATCCACCTCCTCATCGCTGTAATTGCGATTGCCCACCAGGTAGCGAGCAACTATCGCAATTGGTTTCTGTGTTGCCGACAAGCCAATCCGTTGCAGGCGCTGCCCCGAGTGTGTCTGCACCAGTTGCTGCAGACGCTCGACTGACAGAGCCAGGTGAGAACCACGCTTGTCACCCAACAGGGCATGGATTTCATCCACAATCAGGCTGCTGACACTGGCCAGCATGGCCCTGCCACTGGCGCTGGTTAACAACAAATAGAGAGACTCAGGTGTCGTCACCAGGATATGCGGAGGCGTTCGGGCCATTTTTTGCCTGGCGCTGGCAGGCGTATCACCGGTACGCACTGCGATGCGGATATCTACGGGAATTTCTCCACACAGGTGTAATTGCTCGGCGATGCCATCCAGTGGCAGCTCCAGGTTTTTGTGGATATCGTTGCTCAAGGCTTTCAGAGGCGACACATAGAGCACCTGGACACCTTCATGCAGACGGCCATTCACGCCATTTTGTATCAGGCAGTCGATGGCGGCGTAGAACGCGGCCAGGGTCTTACCACTGCCAGTTGGGGCGCAGATGAGCGTGTGGCGTCCAGCCTGAATCGTGGGCCAGGCCTGGGCTTGAGCGGCAGTAGGTTCACCAAATTGTGACTTGAACCAATTTTGGCAGGCCGGGTGAAAAGAAGATAAGGCCATCGGTATGCGCCAGAGCAGCTAGTACTGTACGGACATACAGGTTAGTAAAGCCTGTCTGGATTTGCAAGCACAGCTGTAGCCGGGCAAGACTCGCCTGCCAGGCACGAATGTCGTTCACTTTTCCTGGCAAATTGAATAGACTGACATGCACCGGCGGGCAGTTAGTTTGAGATTAATTCGATTTCAGGTAGTTTTTGAGCAGGGTATTATGAGTAAAGAGTTGAACAAGCTAGGCAGGGGCAGCGTTTCCGAGCGAATTGGCGAGAATATGGGCTTATTTTGGCAGGAAAATCGTCAATTTTTCCTGCTGTTGGCCTGTATCGTCTTCTTTAAGAGTGCGATCGCGGATCTGAGCTCAATTTCCGGCGCCTCCATGCAACCCACCTTACTAGATGGCGACAAGGTCTGGGTTAACAAGCTCGCCTATGATGTCAAAATACCCTTCACTGAAATCTCACTGACGGAAATTTCAGATCCTCAGCGCGGCGACGTCATCATTATCGACTCTAAAAAGGCCGATAAGCGCCTGGTAAAACGCATTGTCGGCATTCCCGGTGACACCGTCTACATTCAGAACAACGCCCTGGTCATTAACGGCAAGGCCACGAACTACGATGTCCTGTCCAGAAATGATGACTCCATCATGATTCGCGAAGAATTACCGGGGAAAACCCACCAGGCCATGCTGTCACGCTATTTCATCAGACGCTCAAACAGAAGCTACGGCCCCACTATCGTGCCGGAAGATCAGTACTTTGTGCTCGGTGATAATCGGGACAACAGTGCCGACAGCCGGGTTTACAGCTTTATCCCCCGCGAAGAAATAATTGGCCGATCCAGCTCAGTAGTGTTTTCTTTGGACAGCGACAATAGGTATCTGCCTCGTGACGGTAGATTTCTTGCCGGGTTCGACTCTATACACTAAACTCCATGCGCTCGGCTCCATACACTAAGATGTGTTGCTGGATTTGCGCAGGCACGCAGGCGTAAAGTCAGGTTTAAGGAAGCTTTGATTCTTTAATCAGAGGTTCCTTAGCTATTTCCCACCAAATTAATTCTCCTGTCGGTGTAATAAAACCATCCGCCTTAGGTTCTATTGCGAGGAACCGCTTAAGCGGCTAGTTTTGAGCACTATTGGACACTAACTAACGGTACTACTAAGTAAGAGGTAAAGTCGTATGCTGCAAAGCCACAACTCACAGGCGGGGTCAGTGAGCAGGTTCTTCCTGGCTTTGATTCTGTTGGGGGTATTTCAGATTTCGCTGGCACAGGATTTTGTCTGGGCTCCAGACTTTCCAGTCGGTGCGTCACTTCCCGAGATCTCCGCTCAGGATCAGGATGGTAATCTACGTTCCTTCGACGACCTGAAGGGAGAGACGGGACTGCTGTTCATGCTCAATCGCTCTTTCGACTGGTGACCATTCTGCAAAGCTCAGCTCGTGCAGCTGACAGATATCGTAAGCCAGTTCGAGGCAATGGGCATTAATGTTGCCACTATTACCTATGACGCCGTTGACGTTCTAAAAATTGTAGAAGAAGATCAAGGGATTGAGTTCCCGCTGCTGCATGATGAAGCTGTGTACCATGTGAATGCCTTTGGCATCCGCAATCTCGACTATGAGCCGGGCGAGCGGGCCTATGGAATTCCATACCCAGGCATGTTCCTGGTGTCTCCAGACGGGATTATAAAGTTCAAGTTCGCCGAAGAGAGTTTTCGGAATCGTCCAAATTTTGCTAATGTCCTGGAAGCGGCCGCTACTATGTAGTTAGAGCTATGTAGTTGGCCCTACACACACTATGGGCTACGGCAGCCTGAGCGGCAAAAACAGGAAGCAGAGATGCTTCCTGTTTTTGCTTTGGACCAGAGAGGTCGCAGATCCTGGCAACCATCCACTCTGTCTTGCAGGGCCAATTCACCGTCTCCCTATGGACCGCTGCCGCTATTAAATTCCGCTGTGGAAATGTACAATAAGTCAGCTTTTTTAATCAGCCAATTGTCAGAGCAGTAACCCGTTGGGCCAACACACTCCCCTTCATCAAAAGCATCTCGATGCCGGCGCCAAAATGGTAGATTTCGTCGGCTGGGATATGCCTGTTCATTACGGTTCCCAGATAGAAGAGCACAATCAGGTGCGAACCGCCGCCGGTGTTTTCGATGTCTCCCACATGACTGTGGTGGATATCTCTGGAGTGGATGCAAAGTCTTATCTTAGAAAGCTGCTGGCAAACGACGTTGAGAAGCTCGATGAAAGAGGCGGCGCGCTTTATAGTGCCATGCTCAATGAAAATGGCGGTGTGGTTGATGACCTCATTGTTTATAGTATGAGTTTTGGCTTCCGCCTGGTAGTCAACTGTGCGACCCGCGAGAAGGACCTGGCCTGGATGGCCAAACACAGTGCTGGTTTCGATGTTTCAATAGTGGAAAAGCCCGAGTATGCGATTCTGGCTGTGCATGGCCCGAAGGCTATCGACAAAGTCTGCTACGCCATAGACCAGGGACAACTTTATCCTGCAAAGACTGCTGCTATTAAGGTTTTGGGCAACTTCTGTGGTGTCGAGCTCGGCCACTGGTTTATTGCGCGCACCGGCTACACCGGCGAGAAAGGCCTGGAACTGATTATCCCGGCCCCAGAAGCCCCGGTCTTCTGGGGCAAGTTATTGGCAGCGGGTGTAAAACCGATTGGACTGGGAGCGAGGGACAGTTTGCGCCTGGAAGCAGGCATGAATCTGTATGGCCATGACATGGACGAAGAGACGTCACCACTGGCAGCGAATATGCAACAGACCATTGCCTGGCAGCCCCAAGATCGTGATTTTATCGGCCGTAGTGCCATCGCTCGCCATCAGCAAGAGCAAGCAGCGGGGTCGATGCCGCGTCTGGTAGGCCTGGTGTTGGAGCAACGCGGTGTACTCCGGGAAGGACAGAAAATAGTTTGCGAAAACGGCGAAGGCATTATCACTAGCGGCGGCTTTTCACCCACGTTGAAGCATTCAATAGCTTTAGCTAGAATTCCCGCTAACAGCCATTCCTGTCAGGCAGAGATACGGGGCACACTGACGCCGGTGAGAATCGTGAAGCCTAATTTTGTTCGCTTTGGCAAGAAAGTATTCGAATAAGAATTGCCAATGCAGAGATGGCAACAGCAAGGGGGAGTATGAATGAACACAGTTCCAGACAAGCTAAGATTTGCGTCTACCCACGAGTGGGTGCTTGTTGACGACGAGGGTATCGCTACTGTTGGCATTAGCGATCATGCCCAGAACGCCCTGGGTGACATCGTCTTCATCGAATTGCCGGAACCGGGCACTAGCGTAAATGCTAAAGACGAAGTGGCTGTGGTGGAATCGGTGAAAGCAGCGTCCGATATTTACAGTCCAGTTTCAGGCGAAATAATAGCAGTGAACCAAGATTTGGTAGACGCCGCAGAAACTGTCAACTCGGTCCCCTATGACGGTGGTTGGTTTTACAAGCTGAAGATGAGCGACGCAACCGAATTAGATGAGCTCATGGATGCCGATGCTTACGGTGAACACTGCAACGACGAATAACCGACTGGCACGTCTCTAACAGTACTTAAGCTAGCGAGACTGACAGTTTCAAGCGGCAGCTAATGCGCTTGTGAAATCATCACCCCTATACTGACGACAACACAATTTGCTGATTCCAACACCACTGCAATCATGGTTTCAAAAATGGCTTTAGACAACACAGTAGAGAATGCGTCGGCTCCGACATTGGCAGCACTGCAATACAGCGATGAGTTTATCGACCGTCACATCGGCCCTGACGCCGAGCAAATTGAACACATGTTAGAGGAATTGCAGCTGGATTCACTGACTCAGCTAGTCGCCGCTACTGTTCCCGAATCGATCGCTTTGCAATCACCCCTGGCCTTGGCCGCACCGCAGACCGAGAGTGTGGCTTTAGCGCGCTTAAAAGCCATGGCTGCGAAGAACAAGTCGGCACAGTCCTATATTGGCCTGGGCTATTACGACACCCACACTCCTAATGTCATCTTGCGTAACGTGCTCGAGAACCCGGGTTGGTACACCGCCTACACTCCCTACCAACCGGAGATTTCGCAGGGCCGACTCGAGTGCCTGTTAAACTTTCAGCAAATGACGCTGGACCTCACGGCCATGGATTTAGCCAATGCCTCGTTATTGGATGAAGCCACCGCTGCTGCCGAAGCCATGGCCTTGGCTAAACGCGTCAGCAAAAATCGCAGTACCCGCAAATTTTTCGTAGATCAACACTGTTTCCCACAAACTATCGACGTGCTCAGGACCCGGGCAGAGTGCTTCGGGTTCGAACTAATCATCGGCGATGTAAATACCCTGATTACCACCGCAGTAGCTGCCGATTTGTTTGGGGCAATATTTCAGTATCCTTCCATGCTGGGTGATATCACAGATCTGGCTCCGTTAATTGACCAACTCCACCAGCACCAGGCGATCGCCGTGGTTGTCGCCGATCTATTGAGCTTGACGCTGTTGCAACCACCGGGCGAAATGGGCGCAGATGTAGTCACCGGAAGTTGCCAGCGTTTTGGCGTTCCCATGGGTTACGGCGGCCCTCATGCCGCTTATTTTGCGACCAGGGATGAATACAAGCGGGCGGTACCCGGTCGCATCATCGGTGTCTCGATAGATAGCCGGGGCAGACAAGCTTTTCGCATGGCTCTTCAAACTCGTGAGCAGCATATCCGCCGCGAGAAAGCCAACAGCAACATCTGCACGGCACAGGTACTACTGGCGAATATTTCGGCCTTGTATGCCATGTACCATGGCCCGGCCGGCCTCAGGAAAATTGCTGAGCGTGTCAATCGTCTTACGTCTATTCTTGCCGCCGGCTTGCAAAATTGCGGCGTCGACGTCGTTAATGAAAGCTTCTTCGACACCCTGACACTGGCAATCGAGAAGGATAAGGTCCAGGCAATCGAGCTGCGTGCTAGCGCGGCAGGAATCAATTTACGGCTCGACCGACTGATCTCGGATGGACAAATTGGCATCAGCCTCGATGAGTGCACCACGGCACAAGACATTCCGCTGCTATGGCACGTCATTATCGGCGCCGCCAGCGAGAATCTTTCGGTGGAAGATTTTGACCTTAAAATCTCCAGTGGAGAGGCGGCAGCTGTTATCCCAAAAGCTCTCTTGCGTAGCAGCGCTTATTTGCAACACCCAATATTCAATCGCTATCACAGCGAGACTGAAATGATGCGCTATTTGAAACGTCTCGAGAACAAAGATATTTCCCTAATTCACTCCATGATAGCGCTGGGTTCGTGCACCATGAAACTAAACGCAGCTGCCGAGATGATCCCCATTAGCTGGCCAGAATTTGCCAGGCCACATCCGTTTACCCCTCTCGAACAGATGCGTGGTTACCAGCAAATGATCACCGAACTAGAGCAGATGCTGGAAGAAATTACCGGTTTCGATGCCATTAGTATGCAACCGAATTCCGGTGCACAAGGTGAATACGCCGGACTACTGGCCATTAGAAAATATCTGACCAGTAAAGGCGATTCAGGCCGCAACATTTGTTTGATTCCCAGTTCGGCCCACGGTACTAATCCTGCCAGCGCCCAGATGATCGGCATGAAGGTCGTGATTGTAGCCTGCGATGACAAAGGCAACATCGATGTCGAAGACCTGCGGGACAAGGCCGAAAAATACAGCGATGAACTGGCCGCTCTGATGATCACCTACCCATCTACTCACGGTGTCTATGAGGAAGCCGTGAAAGAAATTTGTCAGCACGTGCACGACAATGGTGGTCAGGTTTACATGGATGGTGCCAATTTGAATGCTCTGGTAGGGCTGGCAAAGCCCGCCGATATTGGTGCCGATGTTTCCCATGTGAATTTACACAAGACCTTCTGCATACCCCACGGCGGTGGCGGCCCCGGCATGGGCCCAATCGGAGTGAAGGCACACCTGGCTCCATTCGTCGCAAATCATTCGATGGTAAAACTAGCGGGGCCGTTGGCGGACAATACAGCGGTTTCGGCGGCACCCTGGGGTAGCTCCGGCATCTTGCCCATTTCGTGGATGTATATCACCATGATGGGCGCTGCAGGGCTGCGCAAGGCCACAGAGGTCGCCATTCTTAGCGCCAACTACATGGCCGCGAAACTGGCTCCCCATTTCCCGATTCTCTACACGGGTCGTAACGGTATGGTTGCCCATGAATGTATTATCGACATCCGCGGGCTGAAGCAGACGTCTGGAATATCCGAAGAAGACATCGCCAAGCGCCTGATGGATTTTGGTTTTCACGCGCCAACTATGTCCTTTCCCGTTGCCGGCACGCTGATGATCGAGCCTACCGAGAGTGAATCCAAGCAGGAGCTGGACAGATTCATCGATGCCATGATTCAGATTCGGCATGAGATCGCTCAGGTCGAAGGCGGTGAAATCGACACAGAAAATAATCCATTGAAGAACGCGCCTCATACTCTGGCAGATATACTGGACGAAAGCTGGGATCGACCTTACTCCAAATCTCAGGCCGCCTTCCCCGGTCACGAAGCCGGAGCAACTCCTGACAGCAAATACTGGCCTGCGGTCAATCGAATTGACAATGTATACGGAGATCGTAATTTATTTTGTGCCTGCCCAAGTATGGACAACTATGACTGACCTCAAGACTGAGGTTAAGATTGAGATTGAATTATAGTGAAAAAGTACGAGACATTGGTTTAAGAAAAAATGGTGTGGCTTTCAATATTGTAACTCTAACGATCGATATGTGAACTGCGCATACATTTCAATCTTTGCAGCTCATCCTGAATACGGTTTAGCTTTTCACTTAACTCTTTTTTCTCAGTGGCAATAGCTTCATCTTCCTTGTCTGCAAATTGTTTATAGGAGGCGTAGATTCGCGCTATCTCCTTTTTCAACTGAGTTTTTTTATCATCCTTGTAATAAGAAACCTGACGCCTAACGGCGAGGCCAGGAATGAGAACCACAGAGATAGCAACGATATAAGGAAAAGCTACCCAAAACAGAAACACAATCTGCACATAAGGCTTGTAGATAAATACCCAACGAACACCAAACATGTAGACAGAAATAAGAATAGCAACCGCCCCGATCAACATACCAAAGAACCAGAGCGCGTCACCCAGCTTTTTAATGCCGCCATTGCCATCGGGATCATTTGGGTTCAGCGAATTATGTAAATTCGGAACAAGCCTCAGATACAGGGCGATAACTGCAATAATGCCATGTAATCCCATGCCCTGGGAAATATTTGCAAATGTATTCATCGCCGAGTCTGTCCTTAGCGTGGCAGCCATCTTTTAAACTCCAGCGTCGACCAATCCGATGGTCAATTGTTTGACCTTGAGTCTAGTTCAGATAATTTGATCCTGCCACAAAGCTTGGGATTGAAGCACCTCCCTCGGCAACAGCGTCTTCAACCACGAGATTGGCGATCATGTAAACAGCTACATCAGACATAGATTACTCCAGATGAACGTTGGTCAGTCACTGCATTTAAGCGACTGTATTTAGTCATTGCAGTGAATGGCCGTTCTCATCAGAGCATCTGGCATTTTCCCTGTTGCAGGGAATGTTGGTATTCTACAGATAGCAGTATAATTCTATCTTTGCTTTTGAGTCCGCAAATTCCAGCAAGCTCCTTACCAGGATCAGGTCCATGACTTTACTACACGCTAGCAATGAATCTTCCGGCAGCTACGGCGATCATATAGCCAGTCTCAGGCTTAACTACGAGGCGGCGCTATCCCGGCTATCTCGCAAAGGTAGTATTGAGCTTGAGGGGGTTCTGCTACACAGCGGCAGCGAAGATCACTACTTCGGTGATGATCGCGGTGTTCCATTCCAGGCCTATGGCCATTTTTTACATTGGATACCGGTAAACCGACCCGATCAGTATGTCTACTTCAGGCCCGGTCAACCAACCATCTATTTTCAGGTGGTGCTGCAGGATTTTTGGTACGAGCAAACTATTGAGCTAGATGAGGCCTGGATTGAACAGTTTCAGATCATCAGGCTGGCATCAATCAACGAGCTCGGCAAACACCTGTCCGGCACTGCAATAGCCTACCTCGGAGCGGAAGTAGAGTTTGCCCGCTCGCTTGGCCTGGCCACAACAGCAATAAATCCTGCTGCGCTGGTGGCCTATCTGGATTTTCAGCGCGGGATAAAGACCGGCTATGAACTGGTACAATTACGAGAGGCGAATCGAACAGGCTTGCTTGGACATGCCGCTGCACGCTCGAGCTTTCTAAATGGCGGCAGCGAGTACAACATCCACATGGCTTTTCTTGGTGCCTGTGAAATTCTCGAAGAGCAAAGTCCCTATACCAATATCGTAGCACTGGATGAGAAATCAGCCATCCTGCACTATCAACACAAGCGCCACGATTGTGCACAGAAGAGTCAGGTATTACTCATTGACGCGGGCTGTCGAATAAATGGCTACGGCTCAGACATCACCAGGACATCTACCAAAGAAACTGCAAACCCTGTATTCAAGTCTCTACTGGCTGGCATGGAAAAGCTGGAGCTAGCCTTGATAAACCAGATTAAGCCAGGTATACCCTACCAGGAATTACACAACGCGACGCTGACTGGGATAGCGAACTTATTGATTGAGCATCAACTGTGCAACCAAGCCGTCAGCACTCTGCTGCAGCAAAAGATTCCTCAACTTTTCATGCCACATGGTGTCGGTCATTTGCTTGGTATACAGGTGCATGATGTTGGCGGCTGGCAAAAAGACATTGCTGGTACCAGTCTGCCTCCTGCCGAGCATTCTCCTGCGTTGCGCAATACTCGCTGCATGGAAAAGAACATGGTATTCACCATCGAACCCGGTTTCTACTTCATTCCTCTACTGCTGGAGCCAGAGCGCAGCCAGGCCAGAGGAAAATTTATTAATTGGGAGTTGGTGGATTCACTCTATCCCTGTGGCGGCATTCGAGTGGAAGACAATGTTCGCGTTACCGAGGACGGCGTAGAAAATCTGACACGGCGTTGAATAACACTGCAAAGAACCGAGCGACACCGGCGGCGACTGCAGCAGACCAGGAGTAGAAAACTGTAAAGTCCGGGCGGCTTGGTTCCTGTTCATTTGAGCGCTTGCTCTACAATCGTCATCATCAGGGGCAGTGCATTTTGGTTCTCCTGCACCAGTTTCTTGCCCGCAGCACCCATGCGCTCACGGGCATTTCTATCACTAATCAACTCTGTCAGGAACTCAGCCAACTCGAATTCATCACGCACGGTTCTTAGTGCGCCGACCTGCTCGAGTAGCGAACAAATATTGGCAAAATTAAATTGTGAAGGCCCAACGATGACAGGCAGACCAAGCGCAGCGGGCTCCAGGACATTCTGACAACCAGTGTTCACCAGGCTACCGCCTACAAAGGCAATGTTTGCAGATCGATAGTAATTGAGCATTTCCCCCATGGAATCACCCACAACCACCTGCGTTACATCCAGCGCTGAGTCTTGTTCACTGCGACGTGCAACGCGTAAGCCTCGTTCCTGGCAGAGCCTGGCCACCTGATCGAAACGTTCAGGATGACGTGGCACCAACAATAGCAACAAGGACGGTTCGGATTGCAGGCAGCATGCAAAGGCTGTAAGAATTTTATCTTCTTCACCATCTCGAGTACTGGCGGCAATCAATACTGTACGATCGGAATTACGCACCGAGTTGAAAATTGAATTAGGCGGCAATTCAGCAGCATCAATCCGGACATTAAATTTCAGGCTCCCCGTCACTGCCACGGCCTCCGGGTTGGCTCCAAGCTCGACAAATCGCTGGGCATCGGCCTGAGACTGTGCCGCGATGTAATCGATCTTGGCGAGCATGTCACCGCTTAGTGCAGAGATCTTGCTATAGCCTCTGGCGGATTTTTCAGAGAGTCTCGCATTCCCCAAAATTATCTTAACGCCCTGATGGTGGCAGTAGTGGATTGTGTTTGGCCACATTTCGGTTTCCATTAGGATTAATACTGCGGGATTTAATCGCCTAATAAATCTGCGTATTACGGCGGACAGGTCGTAGGGAATATAACTGTGGTAAACGCTGTCGCCAAACAGCGCTGAAACTCTGTCAGACCCGGTTACGGTCATCGTCGTAATCATTATCTGCACATCTGGATAGCTCACCTGTAACTGACGCGCCAGTGGTACCGCAGCGACAGTTTCACCTACTGATACTGCATGAATCCATAGCGTTGTTTTTGCCGCATCGAAATCGTCAGGCAAGGGCGCCAGGCCGAAACGTTCAGACCACCTCTGCCTATAAGCTGGTGTCTTCCGCGATCTCCAGAGTAATTTACCGACAATGAAGGGCAGCGCCAGGTAGAAAAATACATTGTAAAAAAACCGATACATAAAATATGTCTAGCTACCTGCGGGTCCGGGCGGATGTTGGGAAATCATACTTTAATAGATATACTCTGTGTTCCTCTGTTTCCGCTGCTGCCCCCGATGGAAATAATGAGTAATTACGAAGAAGTTGATCTGTCCCGACTTCAAGCAGAGAGCTAAGGTACCCAATGACATCCACCTATTCAACCGACATCGTTATCTTTGGCGGCGGCATTGCCGGATTGTGGCTTTTAAATCGATTCCGCAGCGAGGGTTATCAGGTCATCTTGCTAGAGGCCAAAGCCCTCGGCAGCGGCCAGACAGTTGCTTCCCAGGGAATAATTCATGGCGGCCTCAAGTATGCTTTAAGTGGGTCACTCAGCGGTGCTGCCGAAGCCATTGCCAATATGCCTGCTCGTTGGCGTCAATGTTTGCGGGGTGAAGGCGATGTTGACCTGCGAGGCTGTCGCTCACTGAGTGAGCAGTACTATATGTGGTCCGACTCAGGGTTTCGCTCCAAGCTGAAAACTTTTCTGGGCAGTAAGAGCCTCCGGGGTCGTGTAGAAGCTGTAGATAAATCCGCGTATCCGGCGTTCTTCAAGCAAGCTACAGTGGACGGTACGCTATATCAGCTACCTGATTTTGTTGTGGATACCGAGTCACTACTTACAAAACTAGCGCACAACCAAAAAGACTGCATCTATCGCATCGATGCTGGAAGCGTTTCCTTTCTCAAAAATAATTCAAATCACATAGAACGCATTACTCTGGGCACCGACAACCAGCCCCTCCATATTGAACCTCAGCAAATTATATTCTGCGCCGGCGAAGGCAACGCAGCTCTTATCACTCAGGCCGATCTAAGGAAAGCGCGTTCCCAGGTTCGACCACTACATATGGTCTACCTGAAAAAGCCTGGCTTACCTTCGGTTTTCGTACACTGCATAGGCGACAGTTTCAGTCTTACACCCAAGCTAACGGTTACTTCTCATGTCGCGGCCAACGGCACTGGCGTTTGGTATCTGGGTGGCGAACTCGCTGAAACTGGTGTAACGCGAAACAGCGAAGAGCAGATCTTGGAGGCTACTGCTCTTTTAGCCGTGTCTTTCCCCTGGCTAGACCTCAGCAACGCGCAATGGGGAAGTTTCAAAATTAATCGGGCAGAAGCCAATGTCAGCAATAACTATCGCCCCGATGATGCTCTTTTTATTGAAGAGGGCAATGTCATGGTGGCATGGCCCACCAAGCTAAGCCTTACACCGTCTCTGGCCGATATGCTTACTGAGCGTTTGCGTTCAACATCGGTAACGCCGATGCAGAAAAGCAATTCGTTCGAAATTAGTAAATTGCTGTCTCGGCCGGAGACGGCAACAACCAACTGGAATTAATCACTAGTGAGTTTAGCGAAACGCGTTTTAGGTCAGTCCGGGATCGATGTCTCGGTTTTAGGCCTGGGTACTGTAAAATTCGGACGCAACCAGGAAGTGAAATATCCTTCCAGTTTCTCGCTGCCGTCTGACCAGGAAATTGTTGGCCTACTCGATCAAGCCCGGGGGCTGGGTATAAACTTGCTGGATACTGCTCCCGCCTATGGTAGCAGCGAACAACGACTTGGTAGATTATTAACTCATCGTGATAAATGGATTATTTGTACCAAGGTTGGCGAGGAGTTTATTAACGGCAAGTCATTTTATGATTTCTCTGCTAAGCATATGCAACACAGTATAGAGCGTAGCCTTCGCCATCTGAACACTGACTATCTGGATATCGTATTAGTACATTCTGACGGGCGTGACATGCATATCATTGAATCTACAGACTGTCTGCCAACGCTAATGAACCTGAAGCAGAAAGGCTTGATTCGAGCCGTAGGCATGTCGACAAAGTCTGTAGATGGTGGTCTAAAGGCGGCTGAGCTTAGCGACGTTGTTATGGCTACCTACAATCCATCGGCTGCGAATGATGCCGAAGTAATACGCTATGCCAATTCTCTAAACAAAGGGGTGCTCATAAAAAAAGCATTCAACAGTGGTCACGACTGTGTCGACGAAGAAAATTCCATTGAGAAAAGTTTGAGCTTTGCGCTTTCTCCTGCCGGAGTAAGTAGCGTAATAATTGGCACTATCAGTCCGCAGCACTTGCAAGAAAATGTTGAGACTGCTATAAAAATACTGGCCTGATCATTCACCTATTTCTTTCAATTTTTCCATAATTGCTGAGGTTGAACAATTATCAAGAAATTCCAATGCCCTGACCTCGCCATCGTAGGACTGCACAAAATCACCGCCAACCACTTGATCCAATGTATAGTCGCCTCCCTTCACCAAAATATCCGGTTTTAGAACTTTCAACAAGGGTTCCGGTGTATCTTCGGAAAAACTAACCACCCAATCTACTGCTTCCAAACCTGCCAACACGGCCATGCGCCGTTCAACCGGATTAATCGGTCGACCCGCTCCTTTCAATCTAAACACCGAATCATCGTTATTAATTGCAACGACGAGTCGATCACCCAGGCGCTTTGCTTCCGCCAGATAGCCTACATGTCCTGCGTGAATAATATCGAAACAACCATTGGTAAAGACAATGCGCTCACCATGTGCTTTGGCATCCTGTACCGCAATCTGCAGCTGCTCTGCCGTCATGACGCCGCGACCCGAGTCCTGCTGAGCCAATATTGCACGCCGTAATTCGGGGCCACTGATGGCGGCAGTACCCAATTTCCCAACCACCAGTCCAGCTGCTAAATTTGCCAGTGCAGTTGCATCGGTGAGACCATCTCCAGCTGCCAATGCAGAAGCCAAAACAGATATAACGGTATCGCCAGCACCGGTAACATCGAATACTTCCTGCGCTCTGGCGGGCAGGTGCAACTCCGGTGAGTCGGGACGTATCAAGGTCAGGCCGGCCTCACCTCTAGTAATCAGCAGCGCTTCCAAATTGAGATCTGCTAGCACTTGCAGACCCTTGTTGACCAAGTCATCTTCGTTACGACAAGGCCCGACCACTGTTTCAAACTCATTCAAATTGGGCGTAATCACGGTGGCGCCACGATACTTTTGAAAATTCGAGCCTTTGGGATCAACAATAATTGGAATGTTGTGTTTGCGCGCTAACTCTATAAGCTCGGCAACGTCCTGCAGCGCCCCCTTGCCATAGTCCGATAACACCAATACCTGGGCGTTATGAAGTAGAGATGCAACTTTCTCATTTAAACCGGCAATGTCCGCGGCTTCAAACGGCTGCTCGAAATCGAGACGAATTAATTGCTGGTGTTGACTTATTACCCGTAGTTTTGTGATTGTCGGTTTGTCGGCTGAATGCAGAAATTCACAGTAGACCCCCGCTGCATTCAATCTGGAGCCCAGTTCATCACCAGCTTCGTCAGTACCGACTACTCCCACTAATGTGGCGGCGCTACCGAGTGCTGCAATATTGAGCGCAACGTTACCGGCCCCCCCTGGCCGGTCCTCTCGGTTGCCCACGCGGACCACCGGCACCGGCGCTTCCGGAGATACTCTGTAAGCCTCGCCGTGCCAATACCGGTCCAGCATGACATCGCCAACCACCAACAGTCTGGCACGCTGAAATGGAGGCATCTCCAATTTCATTGCCTGGTCTCCACGCCTTGTACTATGGGCCGCTTCATGGCGGAGGATCATAACACAGGGCGTCATGATAGTAGATTGACTTCAATCCCCTGATTCATCGCATTCCGCGCACCAAAATAGTGCAAAGCCCTGGCCAGTCTGAGTTCGCTCGCCACTTCTGCTACAATTTGCACTAACATCAGCAAGGTTCGAGCATAGCCTGGCCAGGAATCCCCAGATCAAGAACTCAATTTCTCCTAATTCTCCTCAATTGATCCCCTTACGCCAATTTTGGTCTCCTCGTTTTTGGCCAACCTGGATGGGGCTGATGCTAATGTGGAGCATCGTACAATTGCCTTACTCACTGCAGCTCAAGATGGGGAGGGCTTTGGGTATCGCCAGCTATTATTTCGCGAGAAGCAGGCGACATATTTGTGCTGTGAACCTCAAATTGTGCTTCCCCGAGCTATCAGCACTGGAACACCGGCGACTGGTAAAAAAGACCTTCATCTCAAACGGTATCGGGCTGATCGAAACCGCGATGGCCTGGTTTGGGGATCCGGAAACCTACCGCCCCATGATCAAAGTCTCGGGATTGGAAAATCTCGACCTCGCCCTCTCCCAGGGTAAAGGAGTACTGTTGGTGTGTCCGCATTTCTCGACGCTGGATTTTGGCGGACTGATGACAAGCTTGTATCAGAGGATGGACGTTACCTATCGACCCAACAAGAATCCATTGTTTGATGCAGTGATGATGAATGGCAGGCGACGCCTGTACAACCAGGTCCTTGATCGCAAGAACGTGCGTGGTGCCATGCGCAGCCTGAAGTCCGGCCACATTCTTTGGTATGCACCAGATCAGGACTATGGTGCCAGACACTCGGTGTTTGTACCCTTTTTTAATAATCAGGCCGCCACAATAACCGCGACCAGTAGGTTCGCACGAGCCAACGATTCGCCGGTAATATTCTGTAGTCATTATCGCAATGAAGATGACTCAGGTTATCATCTGTACTTTAGCAAGCCGCTGGAAAATTATCCCAGTGAAGATGAAGAAGCCGACGCAGCAACTATTAATCGTATGGTTGAAGCGGCAATCAGAAAGCAACCCGATCAATACATGTGGTTACACAAACGCTTTAAAACCCAGGCCGCTGGCAAAGCAGCAAGGCCTTATTAAGCTATTGAGACACTTTGGTTTCGAATACGAACTGAACTTATGAATAAGAACTGGCGCCAAATCGATATTCGAATTTACGCAGTATTGGCTAGTCTGCTAATCTCGGTATTTACTATCCTGGTACCACAGTCCCCTAATGATGATGCCTATGTTTATGTAAGAACCGCCGAAATCTTCAGTCTCGATGGCTTCTCTGCAGCCCTTCAGCACTATTCATGGGCCGGGTACTCAATTCTTATATCGCTGTTCGGCAATCTCGGCTTCAGCCTATTCACTGCCGCCTATGTTGTGAATGCTTTGTTCTTTGCTCTCCTGGTTTTTGCTTTTATTAGTATCCTGAAGGAGATAGATGCTTCAGAGTCTTCGTTGATGCTGGCTGCTGTGACGATTTTAGTGTACCCAGAGCTAAACGAGTATCGCTACTTCATAGTCCGGGACATTGGCTTCTGGGCATTTTCAATTTTTGCACTGTGGCAGTTCCTGTTATATACGAAGCAAGCCACTATTAGATACGGTCTGGGGTTCTGTTGCTCCCTGCTGCTGGCAGCCATGTTTCGAATCGAAGCGATCGCCTATTTGATGATCACGCCTTTCGCGCTTTTACTGGATTACAGATTTGAAATGCGGGAACGCAGCAAGCGTTTTCTCAAGCTTTATAAAATAATCGGCGCCACCATGATCGTCGGTATCATCCTGCTGACCTTGTTGGGGCTGAATGCCTGGCAACTGTTTATTGAGTTCCTGTCAGTCTACAAACCTTTCCTGCAAAACCTGCTCAACACAGACACGGCTCAAAGCTATGAACTGGGAATCGCCTTGTTCAACGACCATGCGGCTCCCTATTCTCAGGAATACATCGCCTTGTTTATGCTGGCAGGATTATCGGCAATTCTTCTCGCGACTGTCGTGAGTGGCATCGGCGGTCCTTTCCTTGTGGTTCTAATCATTGGCTTTTTACGTGGAAAGCTACGACTGCAACGGCAAATTGCGTTACCTGTTATATTCTACGTGGTGGTAAATATTGTCATTCTTTTCGCTTTCATTTTTGTTACTCGTTATCTTAGCAGTCGTTATACTATTTTGATGTGTATACTGCTTGCGCTATTCATTCCCGAGTTTTTTTCACAACTTTTACAAAAAGCTGCGGCAGATAGAACTAAGTATGTAAAAGCATTTATCGTGCTATTTGTTACTTTCTGCGTGATAGACTCCTTCTATAGCTTCGGAACTTCCAGAGACTACATTGATGACGCTATCGACTGGATCGTTCTGCAAAAGGAGTCTCCGGGGGGATTGCTGACTAATAACCATGCTCTGGCATACAACAGCGGCAAGATAGAAAACTACGATCGGACCCAATACAATCTTACAGAAAATGAAATTCTTAATGCCGAACCTGGAGACTTGATCGCCGTTGAATTGCGATACGAAATGGAGCAGCTACTCGCCAGAAATAGCGTTGCTGGCGTAATCGATTTCGAGATTGCGTTTTCAGACTCAGACAGGCAACGTATCGCCGTTTACCGACGCCGCTAACGCTCTCCACGCTACAGACTTGAAGGGAAGCAGTAGAATGAAGACGCGAAGGAAAAACGCGATAACATTACCAAATCTCGGATTCCAATCTCTTCGTAACCAGCAGATTTTCCAACACCATGTATTTAAGATCAGTTCCCAAGAAC
Organism: Gammaproteobacteria bacterium; assembly: GCA_963694865.1. Taxonomy (GTDB): domain Bacteria; phylum Pseudomonadota; class Gammaproteobacteria; order Pseudomonadales; family Pseudohongiellaceae; genus UBA9145. The sequence continues at coordinate 34,991 of CAVOFA010000019.1, forward strand.
ATGCTGATCGCATCCTCCGGTGTACACACCAAGGCCTCACCTGGACGACTAAGCGCCGTATTAATCAGCAAGCCATGTCCTGACAACTCATGAAAATGGCTCAACAGCTTGTGCAGAGAGGGGTTGGTGTCTGCATAAACAATCTGAGCGCGGGTGCTGCCGTCAACACAGTATATGGCAGGATACTTTTCCTGCCATGCCTTAGCCACCATGACGCCTAGGCACATATATTCATCACTAAAAGCT
>CAVOFA010000020.1:0-33979 GCA_963694865.1 Gammaproteobacteria bacterium
GTTCATTCACGTGATGGGAATGTATCCGGTGGGTACGGTAGTCGACCTTGCCAGCGGCGAACAGGCCCTGATACTGGAACAGAATCTGGAACAAAAACTGTACCCGAAGATTGCGATTACCACCAACAAGGATCAGGCGGTATTGAAGACGCCGAAAATAGTCGACCTCGCGAAATCAGCGGCGTCCAATTCAAAGCGTGTCATTACTGGAGCGCCGGCGCGGAGTCGTACGAAAGTAATCAGCAGTAAATATGCCGACCGTTTTTTTTGGCAGGGAAATTGGCTTCGGAAAGTTTAGCTTTCGACTCTAAATATTCTCCCTGGCTGCCGCTGCTGTTACTTCATGTCTCCGTACAGGTATTGCAAAATTGACAGCGCAGCAATCGGTGCGGTCTCAGTCCTGAGAATTCGAGTGCCCAGGCCAACGATGGAAAAGTGCTGGTCGCGACCCCACTTTATTTCCTGTTCAGAAAATCCGCCTTCGGGACCGATTAACAAATTAATTCTTGCCGAGTCTCCAGTACTCGCAGGAAACTGATCCTGCCCTCCAGGCTCCAGCAACAGGTTCAATCCCTCTGCATTACTGTCATGCCAGTCGGCTACTGTCGTGGGGCTGCAAATTTCGGGCACATCAAGTCGTCCGCTTTGCTCGCTGGCGCCAACCGCTATCTTGCGCCAATGCCTGAGCTTGTTTTCAATTCGCTCCGCTTTAAGTTTGACTTCGCCATGTTGCGTCGTCAGGGGCGTGATGCTGCAGACGCCGAGCTCGGTGGATTTTTGAATGGCGAAATCCATTCTATCTCCCCGCGATAAACCCAAGCCCAGATTAATCCTGAGCGCGGTCGCCTCAGGGCCGCGAAGCTGTTGCCGCAGTAGCACCCACACCTCGTGCTTGCTGATGTGAGTTATCTGCGCGTCAAACTCGCCGTCCCTGCCATTAAAAAGATGCACTTGATCCGCTACCGCCAACCGCAATACATGAGCAAGATAATGGGAGACGACCGCACCAAGCTGCAGCGAGCAATCTATTTCAAGCGGGCTGTCAGTATAAACGCGAGAGATGCGCATATTTCGCCTTTTCTCCTTGTTAGGGTTCCAGGGCGATTGTCCCTGCATCAACGGTACTCCCGCTGGTATCCCTGAAACTAATAGTTCCAATTCCTGCGGAGTCAAGGACCAGGTTAAAACTGAAAGCGTCTACTTGCAGGTTGCAGAACAAACCGCCATCTGCGGAATTGATGCAGGTGCCTGTGACTGGTGCGAATCCCGTGGCAAATACCATTTCTCCATTGACTGCTAAGTACCTGTCACCGAAATCAACATCCAACGCCAATCTATCAATGCTAATGTCAGCGCTCAAGGACAAATCACTAATAGTAAGGGTAGCTGCCAGGTCGCTCTGTGCGCTGACTGTCGATGCTATAAAACCCAGCGCTAGTAGTAGCTTTCTCATTTTTTTCTCCATAACTTAACGAGTTAATCTCGGTGTCGCTAACAGTGCCAGACAGGCACACCATTGCGTAGCGAAAAAGGAAAAGGAGGCTATTTTCCACCAGGCCCCGATTCACGCATCAACCACCTACAACGGTTTCAATTCTTGTGAACATAGTTCGGGGGAGCGGAGGCTATTTTCCAACCTGGAGTCTGTCACTTCCTACCCAAGGGAAATAGCCTCCGCTCCAACTCTATTACGACCGTTTTTTTATTTCCTTTTAGAAAGATCCAAATTATTCCAAACCTGAGAAATGCTGTTGGCAAGATTCATGGAATAAAAATGCAGCCCCGGCGCGCCACCGGCTAACAGCCGCTCGCACAAGCTAGTCACCACCTCGATGCCATAACTACGCAGACCCTGGATATCGTCGCCGAAGTTCTCCAGACTCTTGACCAACCACCGCGGAATTTCGGCGCCGCAGCCAGCACTGAACCTGGTGAGGTTGGCATAGTTTGTAATCGGCATAATGCCCGGCACGATGGGAATACTTATACCTGCCTGCGTGCACGTGTCGACGAAACGAAAATAGGCATCGGCGTTGTAGAAATATTGGGTGATGGCTGAATTGGCGCCGGCCTCCACTTTCTGCTTGAAAAAGCCCACATCCGACTCGTAGCTCGATGATTCAGGATGAATCTCAGGATAACAGGCGACCTCGATATGAAAGTGATCGCCGCTTTGCTCGCGAATGAACGCCACCAGTTCATTGGCATAACGATGTTGAGTAGCGGCACCAGAGCCCGAGGGGATATCGCCTCTCAAGGCCACCAAGCGGTCGACACCCGCTTGCCTGTACGTGTCCAGCAATTGAATAATCTCACTCTCGTCGGTACCGCCGAAGGAAAGGTGGGGAGTCATCTTCGACCCCAGAGCCTGATAGCGCAGAATGGTTTTGCGGGTGCCACTCTTGGTGGAACCTCCGGCGCCATAGGTTACCGATAAAAAATCCGGATTCAGCCTGGCCAGATCTGCGTGCACAGCATCCAGCTTGGCAGCTCCCACCTCGGTGCGAGGCGGGAAAAATTCGATGCTGAATTGTGTAGTGTTTGATGCAGGCATAATGGTTTGAGAAATAGTAGTTTAATTAAGGACAGATTTATTTTTTGAAGAAGGACAGATTTATTTAACGAAAGTTTTGCACGCTTGATAATAATTGCACTGCTTAAATAAATCTGTCCCTATTTCTAATTTCTCCTAATACCGATAGGCATCGCCCTTAAATGGGCCCTCGACAGACACATTGATGTAGTCTGCCTGGGTCGGCGTGAGTTTGGTGAGGACGCCACCAAAGCCGTTCACCATCAGGGCGGCAACCTCTTCGTCCAGGTGCTTGGAGAGAACTTCAACTTTCAGATTACTCTGTCTGAGGTCTTCCGACTGGTCGGCATATTTGCGTTCAAACAGAGACATCTGCGCCAGCACCTGGTTGGCAAAGGAACCGTCCATGATGCGCGAAGGATGGCCGGTGGCGTTACCCAGATTGATAAGACGGCCTTCCGACAACAGAATTAAATAGTCGTCCCTGTTGTCGGTGCCGCTGCGATAGATCTTGTGAACCTGGGGTTTTACTTCTTCCCAGTCCCAGTTATCGCGCATGTACTGGGTGTCAATCTCGTTGTCGAAGTGACCGATGTTGCAAATAATCGCGCCGGCCTTGACCTGGTCGAGCATGAACTTGTCACAGACGTTAATGTTACCGGTGGTGGTGACGATCAGGTCCAGGATGGACAATAGCTCGCTGTTGATGGCGTCGGCGTTGCCGCTGTTGAGGCCATCGCGATACGGAGAAACCACTTCAAAGCCGTCCATGCAGGCCTGCATGGCACAGATAGGATCAATCTCGGCGATCTTCACTATCATGCCTTCCTGGTTCAGACTCTGCGCCGAGCCCTTGCCGACATCACCATAGCCAATGACCAGCGCGCGCTTGCCAGCCAGCAGCATATCGGTACCACGCTTGATGCCATCGCTGAGACTGTGGCGACAGCCGTATTTATTGTCGTTCTTGGACTTGGTGACGGAGTCATTGACGTTGATTGCCGGCACCTTGAGCGAGCCTTCTTCCAGCATCTCCACCAGCCGATGTACGCCGGTGGTAGTCTCCTCGGTGATGCCGTGAATCTTTTCCAGCATCTGCGGGTATTTGTCATGCACCATGGCGGTGAGATCACCGCCATCGTCTAAAATCATATTGGCATCCCAGGGCGCGCCATCTTTGAGGATGGTTTGCTCGATGCACCATTCGCCTTCGTCTTCGCTCTGGCCCTTCCAGGCATAGACCGCGACCCCGGCAGCAGCAATACAAGCCGCGGCGTGGTCCTGTGTGGAAAATATATTGCAGGAGGACCAGCGCACTTCGGCGCCGAGGTCTACCAAAGTTTCGATCAACACGGCGGTTTGCACGGTCATGTGAATGCAGCCAAGAATGCGGGCATCGGCCAAAGGTTTGGAGGCTGCGTATTTTCTACGCAGTGACATCAGCGCCGGCATCTCGGATTCCGCCAGCGTCACTTCGCGGCGACCGAAGGCGGCCAGTTCAATGTCTGCTACCTTGTAATCCTGAGTAGTGCTTGGGTGCTCAGGCACCGATAAATCGTTCATAATGTGCTCCCTGTGTAGTCTCGGTTAACTAGAACCGGTTAAGTAGAACCGGTTAAGTAGTATGGATTAAAGGCCGGCGTCGCTTTTCAGCGCATCGGCTTTGTCGGTTCGTTCCCAACTGAAATCTATGTCGTCTCTGCCGAAGTGACCGTAGGCGGCAGTCGACCGGTAAATGGGTTGAATCAGGTCCAGCATCTTGATTAGCCCCCGTGGCTTCAATTCAAAATGAGCACGAATCAAGCCAGCAATTTTCTCTTCGCTGATCTTGCCGGTGCCAAAGGTCTCGACGCTGATTGAGGTGGGCTCGGCCACGCCGATGGCGTAGGACAGTTGAATCTCGCAGCGATCGGCGATGCCGGCGGCAACAATGTTCTTGGCCACGTAACGGGCGGCGTAGGCCGCCGAGCGGTCAACCTTGGACGGATCCTTACCGGAGAAAGCGCCACCACCGTGTCTGGCCATGCCGCCATAGGTGTCGACAATAATTTTGCGGCCGGTCAGTCCACAGTCACCGAAAGGGCCGCCAATGACGAAGCGGCCGGTGGGGTTGATGAAGTACTTTGTGTCCTTGTTTATCCATTCGCTGGGTAGCACCGGCTTGATGATTTCTTCCATCACGGCTTCCTGCAGATCTTGCAGGGAAACATCTTCTTTGTGCTGGGTCGAAAGCACTACGGCATCGATGGCGACGGGCTTGTCGTCTTCATAACGAAAGGTAATCTGGCTCTTGGCGTCGGGCTCCAGCCAGGTCAGCGTGCCGTTTTTCCGTACTTCAGATTGACGTTTGACCAGACGGTGGGAGTAGGTAATAGGAGCTGGCATTAAGACATCGGTTTCGTTGCTGGCATAGCCGAACATCAAGCCCTGGTCGCCGGCACCCTGTTCGTGATCATCGGTCTGATCCACACCCATGGCGATATCGGGAGACTGCTTGCCGATGGCATTGAGTACGGCACAGGTGTTGCTGTCGAAGCCGCTGCTGGAGTGGTTATAACCAATGTTGTTAACCACATCCCGTACCACGCCTTCTACATCGACGTAGGCCTCGGTGGTGATTTCACCCGCCACCACTACCATGCCGGTTTTAATCATGGTTTCACAGGCAACCCGCGAGCCTTTGTCCTGCTCCAGCAGTGCATCCAGAATCGCGTCCGAGATTTGATCGGCCATCTTGTCCGGATGACCCTCGGAGACAGATTCAGATGTAAATAAACTTGTTGCAGTCATTAAATTTTCCTTATTTCTGGAGAGTAGTAATTGGTTAAATGTTTGACACTTGGTGCCGCCTCTTGTGCGTGTTCAGTGAAGGCGCGCTGCGCTCCCGTACCCTTCTTTATCAGCGGCTTGCACCCCTCCCGGGTGCCCTCACTCAATCGGGAGCCCTGAAAAACGGTCTCCCTCAATCACTCGGTGCGGCGCCTTAATTGCTGATGCAGAAGGATACGGCATCCCATCGCTTGCAGGTTTATCGCAGAGTTCGAGTGCTATCATTTTGTCTTCTTCGAGGTTGGACGATCCAGCGTAGCGCGCCATCACCGCGTCCCCCGCATAATTGTTGTACTTTCTTCGCCCTTTCTAAACAGCCGCATTTGAATTTGAAAACCGTTGCGTAATCCTAAATAGGAGCTTTGCCCGGCTTCGAGACCGGCCTTGTTGGCCCAGTTATCGAGTTCGCTGTCATCGAAGCCCAGCCACAGGTCGCCGCAGGACTCGCGCACCCAGTCCTGATCGTGCGTAGACAAGTCCACTATCAGGAGGAAGCCGCTGGGCTCGAGCAGGGCGGCGGCGTCCTCAAAGGTGCTGGCGGTGGAGGCGATGTGATGCAGCACCATGTCAAAAATGATGAGGTCGCTTGTCACGTTTTTATTACGTGCCACTTCGGTGTCGCCGAGTATGAAGTTGACGTGTTTGTAGCCGGCTGCGGCAATTGCCGCGCTGGATTTATCCAGCATGTCTTTGGAATTGTCCAGTGCACTCAGGTGCTTGAATTTCGCTGCCAGTTCAAGCAGCAATTGGCCTGCGCCTGGGCCGACTTCCAGCACGCGGGCATCCGCGTGCAGCCCGAGGCCGTCGATCAGGTCGTGCAGACCTTTGGCATAGTGGGCATGCTCGACGATGAGGCCCTGTTTCTCTCGAAACTTGTCGGCGTTGCGCTGGAAGAACTGCAGCGATAGCTGTGATCGTTCCAGCTGGATTTGCTTGATCTGCGTGAGTTGGGCGCTGGAAACCGGCACCAGATCCAGGGCTTCGAAGACTTCCTTTTTGATATCACGGTGACCGTCTTCGTCGGACAGGAAGGCGCGGCGATAGAAAATGGAGTTGCCTTCGCGCCGTGTGGACACCAGCTGGCTGGTGGCGAGGATTTTCAGGTGATGACTGAGCGCGGATTGGCGTATATCCAGAATACGGCAGAGCTCGAGTACACCGAATGATTCATTCTTTAGCAGTCGCAGGATTTGCAGGCGCAAGCTGTCGGCCAGGGCCTTGTGCAAGCCGGTTAGTTGCGCGAGCAATCCCGGTGGCTCGATAGTGATGGTTTGAAGCGCTGCAGTGGCCATCAGGTTTTGCCCAATTTGAAGAGGCGCTACATTAGCAGTTACCGCGTGGGATTTCAAACTATATCAATATATATTGATATAGTTTTAAGTGCTAAAAAGGCCAGCTTGTTGATTTACAAAAGAGTCGAATTTAATTTGAGAGTCGGTGGCATATTAACTTCAGGTGCGGGAAAATAGCCGCCTTCAATCGCCAGCAAGTCCCTTAAGCAGTGAGCTTCTGATTAAATTCGATGTCTCTGTGTTTGGCTTCTTGGTAAGAAAGCCATTAACACGGCAGGGAGCGGCCCGATCTGTGGCTGCTGCCCAGGCCTGGTGTTGCGGGTGATAGACATTAGGTCGATAACACCAGGCCAGAGAGATTCAACACTTAATCAGAGGCTCGCTTGCGACTTGCAGGTGAGATAACCCTCGCGGCTGACTGCTGTGCTTTGTTAGAAACATTTTGTGTAAAACAAGGTTCAGCAGTTAGCCGTAGAGTTTTACGGCATAACAGGCTTTAACTTTAGAGGAGTTTTTTCGATGGCGGATAACGCTGTGTCACGCAGGCAATGTGCGAGCGCAATTCGGGCATTAAGTATGGACGCTGTGCAAAAGGCACGCTCCGGACACCCCGGTGCACCGATGGGAATGGCAGACATAGCCGAAGTGCTGTGGAATGACTTCTATCAACACAATCCCGGCAATCCGGACTGGTTCAACCGCGACCGTTTCGTCCTGTCCAACGGCCATGGCTCCATGTTGATGTACTCGCTGCTGCATCTGTCAGGTTATGACCTGGCTATCGATGAGCTGGAGCAGTTCCGGCAATTGGGTTCAAAAACTCCCGGTCACCCGGAATACGGTTACACCCCCGGTGTTGAAACCACCACCGGGCCGCTGGGCCAGGGCCTGGCCAATGCGGTTGGTATGGCGGTGGCGGAGAAGACGCTGGCGGCCCAGTTCAACCGTGAGGACCATGAGATTGTCGATCATCATACCTATGTATTTGTTGGTGATGGCTGCCTGATGGAGGGCATTTCCCATGAAGTGTGTTCACTGGCAGGTACGCTAAAGCTGGGTAAATTGATTGTTTTCTATGATGACAACGGCATTTCCATCGACGGTGAAATTGGGCAGTGGTTTGCCGACGACACCGGTAAGCGCTTTGAGGCTTACGGTTGGCAGGTGCTGACCGCGGACGGTCATGATGCGGCTGCAATCGGCAGCGCAGTCGAGCAGGCTCTGACAGAAACGTCCCGGCCCAGCCTGATCTCCTGCAAGACCATCATCGGCTTCGGCTCACCCAATAAGCAGGGTACGTCCGCCACTCACGGCGCGCCCCTGGGCGATGAAGAAATTGCCGCCACCCGGGCAGCGCTGGACTGGCCCCATGCGCCGTTTGCGATTCCTCAAGAAATTAAACAGGCCTGGGATGCAACAGAAAAGGGTTTCGCAGCTGAATCGGCGTGGAAGGAAAAACTCATCAGCTATGAAGAGGAACACCCCGAGTTGGCGCTGGAGCTTGTGCGCAGAATTAAAGGTGAGCTGCCCGGTTATTTCGCCGAGAAAGCCGACAAGTACATCAGCCAGTGTCAGCAGGCGGCGGATAATATCGCCAGTCGCAAGGCCTCACAGAACTGTATCGAAACCTTTGCCCGCTTGCTGCCGGAGTTGATCGGTGGCTCTGCCGACCTCACCGGCTCCAATCTAACCAACTGGTCTGGCAGCACCGCCATTTCCGAGCAGGCGGACGGTAACTACATTTATTACGGGGTGCGGGAATTTGGGATGACTGCCATCGCCACTGGTATCGCGCTGCACGGCGGCTTTATTCCCTACACCGCCACCTTTCTTATTTTCATGGAATACGCCCGCAACGCCGTGCGTATGGCGGCGTTGATGCAACAGCAGAGCATCCTAGTCTACACCCACGATTCCATCGGCCAGGGCGAAGACGGGCCAACCCACCAGCCGGTGGAGCAATTGGCCAGTCTGAGGATTACCCCAAACCTGTCGCTGTGGCGCCCCTGCGACAATGTGGAGACGGCGGTGGCCTGGAGAGCGGCAATCGAAAAACACGATGGCCCTACGGCCCTGGTTTTTTCAAGACAGAGCCTGGCGCACCAGCAACGCAGTGAAGAGCAGCTAGCCGATATTGCACGCGGCGCTTATATTCTGCGGGACTGCGATGGTGAACCGGACTCTATCGTCATGGCAACTGGCTCGGAAGTGGAAATCTGCGTCGAGGCGGTCACTGCGCTGCAGGCCGAAGGCGTCAAGGTGCGACTGGTTTCCATACCCAGCGTCGATGTTTTTGAAAGCCAGGATGCGGCTTACCAGGAGAGTGTACTGCCGGCGGCAGTGCGTAAGCGCCTCGCCGTTGAAGCGGCGGCGGCGGACTACTGGTACAAGCTGGTGGGACTGGATGGCAAGGTGATTGGCATGGAGTCTTTTGGTGAATCGGCACCGGGTCCGGTGTTGCTGGAGCACTTCGGTTTTAGCGTTGCCAACGTCGTCGCGACGCTTAAATCCCTGGGCTAATGGTCTTGGCTAATAGCCCGCGAGAGCGCGGCTCACACTATTCAACTCGTTAGACTGCCATGCCTTATCGGATAGCAATTAATGGTTACGGCCGCATCGGGCGCTGCGTGCTGCGCACGCTCTATGAAGCCAGCCAGTATCCCGATCTTAGCATCGTCGCCATCAACGACCTTGCCGATATCAAGACGCTCGCACACCTGACGCGCTATGACAGCACCCACGGGCGATTTGCCGGAGTTGTGGAAGCAAACGGAAATTGTCTCGGTATCAACGGGGATCAAATCTCTGTTTCCAATTGCGCTGATCTGTCGCAATTGCCCTGGGCAGAGTCGCAAGTCGACCTGGTGATGGAGTGCAGTGGTGCCTTCTCAGATCGGGCCGGGGCGCAGCAGCATCTGCGCAGCGGCGCCGCCAAAGTGCTGTTTTCACAGCCAGCCCAGAGCGATGTCGATGCGACTCTGGTGTACGGCATCAACCAGCGCGATTTACCCGTCGACGCGAAAATTATCTCCAATGCCTCCTGCACCACCAACTGCGTAGTGCCGGTGCTGAAGGCCCTGGAGCAAACACTGCAGATCGAAGCCGGTGTCATTACCACCATCCATTCGGCCATGAATGATCAACCGGTTATCGACAGCTACCACCACAACGACCTGCGCAAGACCCGCAGCGCCATGCAGTCCATCATCCCCGTGGATACCGAATTGGCGAAGGGCATAGAGCGAATTCTACCGGGCCTGAGCGGCAAGCTCGCGGCCCAGGCCGTGCGGGTGCCGACGGTTAATGTCTCGGCAATCGATCTGACGGTGTCGGTGCGCCAGGCAACCACAGCCGCCTCGCTGAATGCCGGGATCCGCGCAGCCAGTGAACAGCTGCCTGCCAATATTCTCGGCTACACCGATGAGCCGTTAGCATCCTGCGATTTCAATCATGACCTGCGCTCGGCCATCGTCGATTTGAGTCAGACCCGAATTGCCGACAGCAAGCTGGTAAAGCTGCTAATCTGGTCTGACAACGAGTGGGCCTACGCCAATCGCATGCTGGATGTAGCACAGTATATTTATTCGAGGGCGGCCGCGGGAAACAGTAACGATGACATTTAAGCGCATGGAGCAATTGCAACTGGCTGGCAAGCGGGTATTAATCCGTGAAGACCTTAATGTTGCAATTAAACAGGGTGAGATCGTCAACGACACCCGCATCCGTGCTGCCGTGCCCAGCATCGAGGCAGCCCGCTCCATGGGTGCCAAAGTTATTCTTATGTCCCACCTGGGGCGACCAGAAGAAGGCCGGCCGATTAGCGCCCAGGCTGAGTTCTCACTGCAGCCGGTCGCCAAGCGGCTGGCAGAACTACTCCAGTGCGAAGTTCAGCTGGTGTCGGACTATCTCGATGTAGCGCCCACTGCCAGCGCCGATGGCAGTGTCATCCTGTTGGAAAACGTACGTATCAACACCGGCGAAAAAGCCAATGACGAGGCGCTGTCGCGGCAATACGCTGCGCTCTGCGATGTTTTCGTCATGGACGCATTTGGCACCGCACACCGCGCCCAGAGCAGCACCTGTGGCGTCACCAGGTTTGCCGAAAGCGCCTGTGCCGGTCCCCTGTTGGCGCGTGAACTCGACGCCCTCGATCGTTCCCTGCGGGCACCGCAACGGCCAATGCTTGCCATCGTCGGCGGTGCCAAAGTCTCCAGCAAATTAAAAGTTTTAGAAAGCCTGGCCGCGAAAGTGGATCAGCTTATCGTCGGTGGCGGCATCGCCAATACCTTTCTGGCGGCGACCGGGGTTAACGTAGGCAAATCCCTCTACGAGCCAGAACTATTACAAGTGGCGAGCGCACTATTAAAAACCACAAACATCCCCCTGCCTACCGATGTAATCGTCGCTAAAGAAATTTCCGGCAGTGCCAGCGCCACTACCAAACTGATTGCCGAACTCGAAGACGACGACATGATTCTGGATATCGGACCGCAGACGGCAATGAATTTTGCCGGCATAGTCGGTACTATAAAAACCATATTATGGAATGGTCCGCTGGGGGTTTTTGAGTACGACCAGTTTTCCCAGGGCACCCGCGTACTGGCACAGGCTATCGCCGACAACCCCGGCTACTCCATAGCCGGCGGCGGCGAAACCATTGCCGCCATCGACAAATTTGCAGTGACCGACGCCATATCCTACATCTCTACCGGCGGCGGTGCCTTCCTGGAATACGTACAGGGCGCTGTACTACCGGCAGTACAAATACTGGAACAACGAGCCGCCGAAGACTAAGCCGCGACTCCGCAGCAGTGAGCCAGCGAACAAACGAATAAGCAAGCAAGAGGAAATATCATGGCACTAATCAGTTTAAGACAGCTATTGGACCACGCCGCAGAAAACGGCTACGGAGTTCCAGCATTTAATGTAAACAACCTGGAACAGATTCGCGCGATAATGGAAGGCGCCGACGAATGCAACAGCCCGGTCATATTGCAGGCATCGGCAGGCGCACGCAAATACGCCGGCTCAAATTTTCTCAAACACTTGATCCAGGGCGCAATCGAAGAATTTCCCCATATACCCATCGTTATGCATCAAGACCATGGCTTCTCCCCCGCGGTATGCCAACGTTCCATCCAACTGGGATTCTCCTCGGTAATGATGGATGGCTCATTGGGAGAAGACGGCAAGACCTCAGCCGACTTTGACTACAACGTAAGCGTAACCCAGACCGCGGTAAACGCTGCCCACGCCTGTGGCGTCTCCGTAGAAGGAGAAATAGGTTGCCTGGGCTCCCTGGAAACCGGCATGGCCGGCGATGAAGACGGCAGCGGCGCCGAGGGCGTACTCACCATGTCCCAACTCCTCACCGACCCCCAGGAAGCCTCCGACTTCGTCGCAGCAACCGGCGTCGATGCCCTCGCCATAGCCATCGGCACCAGCCACGGCGCCTACAAATTCAAGCGCCCGCCAACCGGAGACGTACTCGCCATAGAACGCATCAAGGAAATTCACCAAAAAATCCCCAACACCCACCTGGTAATGCACGGTTCCTCCTCAGTGCCGCAGGAATGGCTGGCAGTAATCAACGAATTCGGCGGTGAAATTCCAGAAACCTACGGCGTTCCCGTCGAAGAAATTCAGGAAGGCATCAAGCACGGCGTCCGCAAAGTAAACATCGACACCGACCTGCGCCTCGCCTCCACCGGCGCCGTACGAAAATTTCTCGCCGAAAACCCCTCCGAATTCGATCCCAGGAAATTCCTGATCCCAACACTGCTAGCAATGAAAGCCATCGTCAAAGAGCGCCTGCAAGCATTCGGCTGTGTCGATCAAATACCAAACATCGGAAAAATTTACAGCCTGGAAGAAATGTCCGACCGCTACGCAAGTGCCGAGTAAATAGCTAAAAAAGGGAATTACATCGGAGTATCTACATTAAAATATTTAGAAACTTTGCGATAAACAACCAAGCGATGGGATGCCGTATCCTTCTGCATCAGCAATAAAGGTGCAGCATCGAGTGATTGAGGGAGACCGTGTTTTGGGCTCCCGATTGAGTGAGAGTACCCGGGACGGGTGCAAGCCGCTGAAGCAGGAGGGTACGGGAGCGCAGCGCGCCTACACTAAACCCAGAATTCAACCGCCACTATTTTTTAATCTAGCTATAGACCTATGATATACACAATCCATGTTTAGCCGAACAGACGCAGAAAACCTACGAGAAAGCCTCTTACCAATAGATTTCAAAGCAGCCAATTTCCAGGACAGCAACGGCCTACTGAAAGCCTATAACGACCATTATGGCCTCAATTTAACCAGTCACGGCCTAAAAGTAAGCCACCAAATCGGCAGCATCTCAAGCGGCCAGTTCAAAATAGTTTGTCACCACTTCACCATAGATCAAACAAAGAGCCCTTCAGAAAAAACAGGCACAGCCTTCCTCGTACACGGCTATTTCGATCACACCGGCCTCTACGGCAAACTCATTAAACACTGCCTCGACTCAGGCTACAACGTCGTCACCTTCGACCTGCCAGGGCATGGACTCTCCAGCGGCCCCGTCGCCAGCATCAGCTCCTTTCATGAGTATAGCCAGGCCTACACCGACTGTCTGGCTATGGCAAAAATACAGCAACTAAGCCGGCCCTGGATCAGCATCGGTCAAAGCACCGGCGCCGCCGTCATCGTCGACGCGCTGCTGTACAGGAATCTTGCCACAGAATTTGAGATAGAGCGTTACGTGTTGCTTTGTCCGCTACTGCGACCACACAATTGGGGTTGGGGTAGACTCATGTATGCCGTGTCGAAATGGATGCCGATCGTGACCCGACGCACCTTTTCCAGCAACAGCCACGACCGCGAATTTCTTAAATTTCTCAAACACGACGACGCCCTGCAGAGCCAGCTACTATCCGGGGAATGGGTGGCGGCGATGATCGACTATCAACGGCGATTCAGCCAAGCAGTACCAATAACAATCCCGCTAGGTATCGTCCAGGGCAGTGGCGACAGGACCGTCGACTGGCAGTATAATTTACGGCACTTCTTACAAAAATTTCCGACGTCGAAATCCTATCTGATAGCTGATGGCAGGCATCACCTGGTAAATGAATCTGCAGAGATTAGAGCCCAGGTATTTGCCGCCATCGACAAAATACTTGCCTAAAACAAAACCCGGCATCGAATCGTGGCGTCGATCTCATTCAGTTTAGCCAGCGCGATTTCACTGTATTGCTCATCTATATCAATCACCACGTAGCCGACCTGTTCATTGGTCTGTAAGTACTGCGAACTAATGTTGATTCCGGTTTCGGAAAAAACGCGATTTATTTCCGTCAAGACACCTGGCACGTTCTTGTGAATGTGCAGTAGACGATGATCGCCCGCATGTGTCGGCAGTGTGACTTCGGGAAAATTAACCGAGGTAAAGCTGGAACCGTTGTCGCTGTACTTAATTAGTTTCTCACTGACCTCGGTGCCGATGTTCTTCTGTGCTTCCATGGTGCTGCCGCCGACGTGAGGAGTGATAATGCAATTGTCGAACTTCCGCAGCGGCGAAAGAAATTCGTCGGCATTGGATTTGGGTTCCGTCAGAAACACATCGATTGCAGCGCCGGCAATTTCCGAATTTTCCAGCGCCGCCGCCAGCACGTTTATATCCACGACCGTACCGCGGGAGGCGTTAATAAAAATGGATTCGGGCCGCATCCATGCAAGCTGCTTTGCCGAAATCATATTTTTTGTTGCCGGGGTTTCCGGCACATGCATACTAACGATGTCACACTCCGACATCAGCTGTTGCAGGGAATCCAGTTGGGTGGCGTTACCCAAAGGCAGCTTGGTGACAACATCGTACAGGAAAACGTTCATGCCCATGGCTTCTGACAGCACGCTGAGCTGGGAGCCGATGTTGCCGTAGCCGACGATGCCCAGTTTCTTGCCCCGCGCTTCGAAGGAACCAGTCGCCGTCTTCTGCCAGATGCCGCGATGTAGCAGCGCATTTTTTTCAGGTATACCCCGTAGCAATAAAATTGCCTGACCGATGACGAGCTCGGCAACGCTCCTGGTATTCGAAAAGGGTGCGTTAAATACCGGAATACCGCGCGCCAGAGCCGCGTCAAGATCAACCTGATTGGTGCCAATACAAAAACAGCCGACGGCAAGTAGTTTGCTAGCGGCTGCAAATACGGGTTCGGAGAGTTGAGTTCTTGAACGTATGCCGAGGAAGTGCGCGTCGGAAATTTTTTCCTTTAGCTCATCGCCTTCCAACGAGGTTTTTAGATAGTCGATATTTTCATAGCCTGCTTTGTGCAGGGCATCGACAGCACTTTGATGAACCGCTTCCAGTAACAGGAATTTTATCTTGCGTTTTTCGAGTGAGGTGGGATTCATGGATTTAGTCTTTTTCGCTAACAACCCGGAATAATTAATTGTCTGCTTAATGCTGTGCTGGGTTGACGGGCAATGCTCAAAAAGCTGGCGCACGGTAACATATTCTGTTTTTGCACTGGCATGTATCGGCGGGTCTGGTCAATCAGTAGCCGTGCTGAAGACACGCGCGACACCTAGAGAGTCGTTGCCAAATTCAAGGGTCATGACATGAGTAGCAGTGAATTTACTCTGCTGCAGGAGTTAGCAGATTTACTGGGTGAAGATTGGGTTAAAACCGATCCTCAGGATCTGATTAACTATGGCAGAGACTGGACCAGGATCCATGAACCGCAACCCTGCGCCATCGTCTTGCCGCAGTCAATTGACGACGTGGTGGCGATCGTCGCGCTGGCAAATCGCTTTCAAGTGGCGCTGGTACCCTCCGGCGGCAGGACTGGTTTGAGTGGAGGTGCGCTCGCCTGCAACGGTGAGTTGGTCATCGCCTTCGACCGCATGAACAAGATCTTGCACTTCGATCCAATCGATCGCCAGGTGGTTTGCGAGCCCGGGGTGGTTACCCAGCAACTACAGCAATTTGTCGACGACAAGCAGTTGTTCTATCCCGTGGATTTTGCCTCCTCCGGTTCCAGCCAGATCGGTGGTAACGTCGCCACCAACGCCGGTGGCATCAAGGTAATTCGCTACGGCATGACCAGAAACTGGGTAATGGGTTTGAAAGTAGTGACGGCTTCCGGTGCGGTGCTCGATCTGAATCGAGGGCTTAGCAAGAATGCTACTGGTTACGATCTTCGCCACCTCTTTATCGGCTCTGAAGGCACGCTGGGCCTCATTGTTGAAGTCACTCTCGGCCTCTGTAGCTTGCCCAAAGACCCCACGGTACTGCTATTGGGGGTACAAGAGATGGGGGCGACGATGTCGGTACTGCAGTGCTTCCAGGATAAATTAAATCTAACGGCATTCGAATTTTTTCCCAATAAAGCCCTCAGGCATGTCCTTGCCGAGGGCAATTTACAGAAGCCATTCGATACAGAGTGCGAATTCTACGCCTTGATTGAATTTGAGAATGTGTCAGAACATGAGATGGACGCGGCGATGGAGCTGTTTGAGTTCTGCATGGAGTCCGGCTGGGTCGTCGATGGCAGCATCAGCCAGAACAGTACACAGGCAAAGAATCTGTGGCGCTTGCGAGAAGATATTTCAGAAACAATCTACAAATATACACCCTACAAGAACGACATCTCTGTCAAAGTGTCCAAAATTCCGCAATGTCTGCAAGCCCTGGATGAACTCGTTGCCGGCGCTTATCCGGATTTCGAAATCATCTGGTTTGGTCATATCGGTGACGGCAATATTCATTTGAATATATTGAAACCGGAGCAGCTGGACGCCGAATCCTTTTATGAAAAATGCGCTGAAGTGTCCACCGGTGTTTTTGAAATTGTGGCAAAACACGGCGGCAGCATTTCCGCAGAACACGGCGTAGGACTTCTGAAGAAACCGTTTTTACACTACTCCCGCTCTGCTAGCGAAATTGAAACTATGCGGGCAATTAAAGAGGCATTCGACCCAAACAACATAATGAACCCGGGTAAATTGATCGATTAGTGCGGGCGGGTAGCCAGGCTGTATCTCGGCCTGTCAGTCTTCGGGATCTGGCTTTCTCAAAGCTTTTAGCGGGGCGTAGGATAGGCTGTAGGAAGTATAAGATGAATGACCGGAATCTCCGAAATTTCGGGATAAATTCAGTTTCCAAGGCCTGGCTAGAGGCGTAGACTGCAATTTCGACCGATTTTAACCGATGCAAGTATGGTTGTTAGCGGTTCGAATTTACGCAACTGTTTATATTTATATTATAGAGCACGAGAGCAATATGTCAGACACAGTAGAAGGTACCGTTAAGTGGTTTAATGATGAGAAGGGATTTGGTTTCATAGAGCAGGAAGGGGGCAAAGATGTATTTGTTCACTTCAGTGCCATCAACGGTTCAGGACGAAAAACGCTGCATGAAGGTCAAAAGGTGAATATGGAAGTCACCGCCGGTGAAAAAGGCCCGCAAGCGGAAAACGTTACTCCAGCTTGAGCAGAGCAAAATTAGTCAGCGTTAGGATGTAGAGCACAGTTACAATAACTCTGATCCGGGGTATCGCAGCCCCAGCCAGAGAGTCCATTTGTACACGCTACGCATTAGCGGCTATTTTAAATTGGTCACAGACAGGTAGCTTCAAGGTAGCTGTGTCTGGACACCTGAGCTTGTGCCAAGAATTAGTCGGTCCGCTGCGCGCAGGGCAAACAGTCCATTGCTAACTACCCCGGTAATTTGATTAATCTGCTGTTCCAGCGCCCTGGGGTCGAGAATTTCCAGGTTATAGATGTCCAGAATGTGGTTGCCGTTATCGGTAACACAACCGTCCCGATACACCGGGTCCCCTCCTAAAATGACCATCTGCCGGGCGACGTGACTACGCGCCATGGGAATGACTTCTATGGGCAAGGGAAACTTCCCGAGTATTGGCACCAGCTTGGACTCATCGGCGATGCAGATAAATTCGTCCGCCACTGCCGCAATGATTTTTTCTCGGGTGAGTGCGGCACCGCCACCCTTAATGAGTTGCAGGTGTTTGTTGGTTTCGTCGGCACCGTCTACGTAGACGGCAACCGCGCCGGCGCTATTCAGATCGTAAACCGGGATGCCCAGCTCCTTTAGTCGCCGTGCCGATTCGTCGGAGCTGGCGACGGTGCCGCTGATTCTATGTTTGATCGCCTCCAGTTCGGCAATGAAGAAGTTGGCGGTAGATCCGGTGCCAACACCGATGATGGTGTCATCCTCCAGCAGGGTTTCAACGTACTCGAATGCGGCGCGGGCGACGGCGCGTTTCAAATCATCTTGGCTCATAAGTTGTCCTTTTTACTGCTGTCATTAATACGGCCAAGTAACTGGCCCATGCGTACGGGGGAATCCGCTGCTAATTCACTATTCAGATTCATAGCGCCATGCGCAAACAGGGCGATAACGGTTGAGCCCAGTTTAAACCTGCCCATTTCAACACCGCTGACGAATTCGATGGCAGGGCTATTGTCGGTGAAGTCGCTAAGCCGAATAGTGCGGGAGCCCGCGCTCGGGCAAACCTGGCCTGACCAGACTGTCTCGATGCCAGCCACTATCATCGCTCCCACCAGCACCAGCGCCATCGGGCCAACTTCAGTTTGAAACAGGCACACCACTCTTTCATTGCGGGAGAATAAATTTGCTACGCTCTTCGCAGTCACTCGATTAACGGAAAACAAATCTCCCGGGATGTAGATCATCTTCAGCAGGCGTCCGGCCAGTGGCATGTGCACTCGGTGGTAGTCCCTCGGAGAGAGGTAGACCGTGGCAAAACAGCCTTCCTGAAACAGTGTGGCCATTTGCGCGTCACCGCCGAGTAGCGCGGGCAGCGAGAATAAGCGACCCTTCGCCTGCAATAGATTGTTATTGCTGATGTGTCCCAACTGGCTAATGGCCCCATCGGCCGGGCACAGGACGGCATCGATGTCGCCGGCAAGCGGCCTCAGTCCAGGTTTGAGTTGCCGGGTAAAGAAGGCGTTGAAATTTTCGAACTGGCGGATGTCTTCAATCCTGGATTCGGACAGATCTACTCTGTAACGTCTGACGAAAGCGCGTATGAACTGATTTTTTAAAAACCTGCCCTGCGCGAGCTTAGCCGTTATCCGGGATATAAGGTGCTGGGGTAGCAAGTACTGGAGTAGCACAAACACAGAAGACATCAGGCGGCTCGTCGGTGACTGTTCAGAGGACTATTCACACCGTCTCGATCGGGGTATCGGGGCGATTTCCCCATTCCGACCAGGAGCCATCGTAGGCTTTGATCTTCAAGCCCAGGGCCTTGCCCACCAGGTAGGTCAAGCCAGATCGGTGGTGAGATTGGCAGTGGGTGAGGATGTTTTTGTCTTTGCTAATGCCTAAAGCTTCCAGTCGGCTCACGATTTCTGGCAGCGGGCGCAGGCGCAGGTCATTGTCACGATCCATCAACTCCAGCCAGTCGAGGTTGGCGGCGCCCGGTATATGGCCATTGCGCTGCGCCGTGATCTTGCTGCCATCGAATTCTTCCGCGGACCGCGCATCCCAGACAATAAACTGCGGATCATCAATTTGCTCGATAATCCCCGCCACGTCGGTGAGTAGATTGCTGTCGATGTTAGCGCTGAAAACGGTGGTGTTAGTGCTAACTTCGCCTGAATCTATTGGAAAACCTCCTCTCATCCACGCGACCAGGCCTCCATTCAAATAGGAGTAATGGCGATGGCCGATCACGTCCAGAGTCCAGATCAGCCTGCCAGCCCAACCACCACCTTCGTCGTCATAGGCAATAACGTGACTGTCTTCTCGCAATCCGACCTGTGAAAATACCTCACTTAACTGCTCGGCACTGGGTAATTTGCCAGTAGCTGGCTTAATCCCGGATACCAATTGCCAGGGCTCAATCAGCGTAGAACCTGGAATATGCGCCGCCGAAAATATTTTCCGCTGGCAAACCGAGATAAGTAGTAAGTGCTCGCTAGGCAGTAACTGACTTAGTTCCGAGGGCTCCAGGATTAGGGGTAAGGAATCGTGTGTGCTCATGGCTGCTTCTGGGTCTTGCTCGATTGTGGTTATAAGTAGCTAACGGGTAGTGCTCAAAGTGTATTGCGACGCTGACCATTCTACTAGCTACTGTCAATAGATTGGAGTATTTGAAAATAACTTGCCAAACGCTGCGGGTGAATTTTGCCGTCCTGCAATGCCTGCTGTACAGCACAGCGGGGCTCCGATTGGTGGGAGCAGTCGCGAAATTTACACAGGCTGGCCAGCGGTCTTAATTCCCTAAAGCCATCGAATAACTGCTGCTGGCTAACCTGGCCGAGACCGAATTCCCGGATTCCCGGGGAGTCAATGAGGTCATAGCGTGGCAGATGGAAGAGTTTTGCGGTGGTGGTGGTGTGGGTGCCCTGGGCATGAGCGCTGGAAATTTCACCGACCTCGGCCATCGCCTCAAGCCCAAAGCAGTTAATCAGTGCGGACTTGCCAACACCTGACTGGCCCACAAGCACCGTGATCTTGCCTGTCAGCGAACGCTCCAGTTGTTCGATATTGCTGCCGCTGGAGGCCGAGACCCGATGCACAGCGTAGCCGAGACCCTCGTAAATGGACAACATCTTGTCCATTTCCTGCTTACTCTCATCGCTTAGCAGGTCGAGTTTGTTTAGTACCAGCAAGGGCTCCAGCTGCAGGCTCTCGATTGCCACCAGGTATCTATCGATCAGGTTCATGTACGGCTGCGGCACTGACGCGATCACCAGCAAGACTATGTCGACATTGGCGGCAACCGGCTTTAAATCTCCCGCTGCGTTGACCCGTCCGAATAGACTCTGTCGTTCCGCCAATGCCAGAATCACGCCGGTGCCCGTCTCCTGTTTTTTCCAGACAACGAGATCGCCGGTAACCAGCGCCGGCAAGTTTGCGCGTTGGTGACAGCGAATAATTTCACCGTCAGCGCTGGCGTCGAGGTTTTCTACATCCAGTTGCTTGCCGAAGTGGCTAATGACTCTGCCGTTACACTGCGGCAGCGTGGCACCGGCTCCAGTCATAGCCTGCTCTGACCCGGCACTGGCATTCAGCTCACTGCTTTGCTTTTCAGCAATTCTTGCTACCTGGGCTCGGCTAAGTTTTCGTTTGCTCATCAGGGGTCTTTGATGATTGCGGTTGGGTGGTTGCTCGGCGAGCAGGGATTATTGCATATTCCCTATAGGGAAGCTTTGCTACAATCTACCGCTGGCACATGCTATGGCGCTTGCGATTGCATGCTCCATAGCACTTGTCATAGAACTTTTATCAAAACACTTTTGTCATAGTCCTTGTGCTATACACCGGTGTCATAGACCTTGTGTAATAGCGCTGGTGTCTTAACACTCGTATCTTAACAACAGTACCCGCTCGGTAGAAAAACAGAGCCGGCGCAGAGAACCGCAGAGAGAGTAGTAGCGATGGATACAAAGTTGAATCTGGTTTGGCTGGATCTGGAAATGACCGGATTGATTCCGGCAACGGATGTGATTATTGAAATTGCTACCCTTGTTACCGATGCCGACCTCAACATCATTGCAGAAGGGCCGGTGTTGGCGATTAAACAAGCGGACTCTATACTGGCGGCAATGGACGACTGGAATCAGCAGCATCACGGTGCCTCCGGATTAATCGACAGAGTTAAACAGTCGGCTATCGATGAAAGTGAAGCCGCGCGCCAGACCATTGAATTTCTGCAACAGCATGTAGCCAAGAACGTGTCGCCACTGTGTGGCAATAGCATCTGCCAGGATAGGCGCTTCATGGCCAACTACATGCCCGAACTGGAGGCATTTTTTCACTACCGCAATCTCGATGTGAGTACCTTAAAAGAATTGGTGCGCAGGTGGCAGCCAGAGTTACTGCAGGGTTTGACCAAGCAAGGCAAGCATCAGGCCATGGACGACATCAAGGATTCTATCGACGAATTGAAGTACTACCGCGAACACTTTATAAAGGCCTGATACACGCGTCAACTCTCTGCTACCTTTCCCATATTAGAATTTTATCTCCTCCGGCCCTATTTACGATGTGGGTGAACCTAACGCCACAACGTAGTAGCCATTGGTGTGATACTGGTTATTACTTCAATTGTTGATTCTGTTGCTGATCGAGCGCCCACTGCACATGTTCCCGCACCAGCGCCGATGGGTGCTCCAGTTTCAGTTGCAGCGCTGCCACGATTTTGTCTGAATTGCGTGCATTCCCCAGCGCCACGGCGATATTCCTTAGCCAGCACTCATAGCCAATCCGGCGTATCGGCGAGCCTGCCGTGTTGTGCAGAAACTCCTGTTCGGTCCAGGCAAACAGCTCCTGTAATTCCACATCATCGAGGCGGTTCCTGGGACTGAAATCCACTTCCTGAGTCTTGCTGGTGAATTTGTTCCAGGGGCATACTAGCTGGCAGTCGTCACATCCAAAGATGCGATTGCCCATGGGCTTGCGAAGATCTTCCGGAATCGAGCTGCGTAACTCGATGGTGAGATAGGAGATGCATTTGCGTGCATCCAGCAGATTCGGCCCGACGAAGGCGTTGGTAGGGCATACATCCATGCAGGCGGTGCAGCTGCCGCAGTGATCCTGCTCCTGCGCATCGACCGGTAGTGGCAAGTCGGTAAACAGCTCCCCGAGAAAAAACCAGGAGCCGACGCGTTTGTTGATCAGCATGGTGTTCTTGCCAATCCAGCCGAGACCTGATTTCTCCGCCAGACCCCGTTCCAGAATTGGCGCACTGTCGACAAAAGCCCGGTAGCCAAAGGGCCCAGCGGCTGCCTCAATTCGCGATGCCAGGGTCTGCAGGCGTTTCCTGATTAGCTTGTGGTAGTCCCGGCCGCGGGCATAACGCGCAACATAGGCCTTGCCACCGTCATTAACAGGATCCAGGGAGTTGTCAGTGTCCAGGGCGTAGTCCATGCGCACACAGATGACTCTCAGAGTTCCCGGATGTAATTGCTGAGGATGCCGACGTTTCTCACGGTTGTCCGCCATGTAATGCATGACGCCGTGGTAATTTTTCTCTATCCATGACTCCAGGCGATCGGCGTGGGCGTCCAGGTCTACATTCGCAATAGCGACTTGTTGGAAGCCCAGTTCCCGCCCCCATTTTTTGATGTCGATAGCGAGGCGAGAAAGGTCGAGGGCTGAGTAGTCGATAGACATCATAGCTGGCAGAGAATTGCCGCGGCCTGCAGGAGGGTAGAGTCGTCCTTGCAGAAGCAAAAGCGCAAGATTTTTGTGGCTGGCGGCGACTTATAGAACGGTGCCAGGGGGATGGCGGCGACACCCTTTTTCTGGGTCAGGTAGTTGGCAAACTCGACATCGGGCAGCTCGCTGATTTCACTGTAGTCTACCAGTTGAAAGTAGGTGCCGCTGGAAGCGGTAAATTTGAATCGGGAGTTTTTAATAAGCGCCCCAAAGGTATCGCGCTTGCGCTCATAAAAAGCCGGCAACTCCTGTGCATGTTGTGGACACTCGGCCATGAAATCGGCGATGGCATATTGCACGAAGCTGGAGGTGGTGAAGGTGACGAATTGATGCACCTTCCTCAATTCCGCAGTAAGTGCCTCGGGTGCAACGCAGTAGGCGAGTTTCCAGCCGGTCGCATGATAGGTCTTGCCGAATGAAAAAACGGCAAAGCTTTTTTGCTTGAGCTCAGCGTGACTCAATACACCCTGGTGGCTGAAGCCGTCATAAACCATGTGTTCATAGACTTCATCCGACAGCACCAGAATCGGCTTGTCTCGAATGAGTTCGGCGAGCCGGTTCAGATCCGCTGTGGCCAGGGTTGAACCGCAGGGATTATGGGGTGTGTTAATTATAATCAGTCGGGTGCGGTCGCTAATGGCCTGCGCAACTAACTCCCAGTCGACATGGTAGTCAGGCAGCGCCAGCGGCACATGCACAGTGCGTGCACCGGCCAGTATGATGGCCGGTTCATAACAGTCATAGGCTGGATCGAAAACTATTACCTCATCGCCGTAGGAAACCGTCGCCTGAATGGCATCAAACAGGGCCTCGGTGGCACCTGAGGTGACGGTTATCTCGGTTTCCGGATCGGCCGTGTGCTGGTAGTGAAACAGAAGCTTCTCCGCGATGCGCTGGCGCAGGATTGGGATGCCAGCCATCGGTGGGTACTGATTCTTGTGATCGTACAGATACTGGGTGACCAGTTCCTTCAACCGCTCGGGACAGTCGAAATCGGGGAAGCCCTGGGAAAGATTGATGGCTCCATAATCCTGCGCCATCTTCGACATTAGCGTAAAAATCGTGGTGCCAACATTGGGTAATTTACTATGCAAGTTGGTTTCCCCGAGCCAGCGACGCTGCTATTTGTTGAACGCCGCAGCGAGTTATAAAGCCCAGCGGCGACTTATAAAGAATACCCCAAAATTAGCAGGGCTGGTCTCAAAGCGTCACGCTGTCGGCACTCAGCAACAGACTAAACTTCCTGCTGCAGCCACTCGTTCAGATCGATGATGTCCTGCGGCGTGAGGATGCCCGCAACCTGCTTCAACAGCAGCGTGTCAATCACGTAAGTGTAGCGGGCGTCGGCGTAGAATCGCAGGGCGCGGTACAAATTCTCTCTGGCACGCAATACCTCAACGATATTGCGGGTGCCGACTTCGGCGCCGAGTTCGGTTGCATCCAGCGCGCTTTGTGCCGAAATAATGGACTGCTGTCGCTGGGCAATGACCAGTACATCGGTATTTACACGCCGATAGGTATTGCGAATATTTTGGGTAAGCTGGCGCGCTGTTAGCTCCAATGATTCTTCTGCGGCAAGCACATTGTATTCTGCCGCTCGCCTTCTGGAGCGAGTAGCACCAGCGCTGTAGAGAGGAATTGTGAGAGTAAGCGACAGCGCTGTTCTGTCACTGGCACCGCCGGCAACCTGAATACCTTCATTGACAATGGGTGCGGTGACGTTGTGGTTCCAGTTGCCGGATAAGTCTACCGTAGGCAGATGGTCTGCGCGTCTGGCTTTCAGGCTATCCTTGAAGGCTTCCAGATTATATTGTGCTGCAGCAATCGCCAGGCTATTTGAATCGGCTTGTTGTTCCCACTCGGTTAGACCCCCTTCAACCTCGATAATCGGGAAGTCATCACGCAGTATTTCAATCTCAGGGTGGGCTTGGCCGGTAATGGATTGCAGGACTTCGTAACGGGATTCCAGGATATTATCTTGCAGAATAGTGGTGTTAACCGCCAGGTCATAGGCTGCCTGAGAATCGTAAACATCGGTGATAGCTATCAGGCCAACAGCTTCCCGCTGTCGGGCTTGATCGAGTGATCGCCGCGCGGCCTCTTCTTCCTGCACATTGACTTCCTTCAGGTCCAGAGCACGCAGTACATCGAAGTAGGACGCGGCAACGCGCATTATCAGATCTTGCTCCTGGGCAGCCAGGTTTACCGAGGCAGCCCTGTCGGTGGCTTTGGCGGCGCGCAAGTTATACCAGTTAGCAAGGTTAAAAAGGCTTTGATTAAGGCCTATACCCCAGTTGTGATTATTAATGCCAGGGCGAAAGCTGTGGTCATTCGCAATTCTATTGACCTTGACGGTATTGCCTGTGAGCGGGTCTGTTAGGGTGCTGTAAATTGAATCCGTGGGACCACTGGTGAGCCTGGTGGTGGTGCCCCGCAGGCCAAAAGTGGGGAGCAGTGCGGCACGAGTCTGGATCACGTTCTCTCGATTGGCACGATAGCTGGCCTCTGCCTGACCCAGAACCGGATCATTTTGTAAGGCAAGCTGGAGAATGCCGTACAAATCGTCTGCATAGCTCAATGATGTGGCTGCCATGCTGCACAGGGAAAATCCAATAATTTTCAATAAACGTCCCATAATTTATGACCTTTATACGCAATAAATACGTTGATTAGTTGCAGCAATAAATGCTCTAAAAAGACTACCAGCTGGCGCTTTGAAATCCAGGCCGCATTCTACACAGTGTAACCAAAAGTGACAATTTAATCAGGGCCTTTGCGGTAGATGCCCGTTATCAGCTTATTAGACGACTCTGGATCGAATGCTGTTACAAATATTTCTCTGTCAGATCGCAGGCTTATTACATTGGCCTGGATTTGGGGCGTAATACTAATCTAGTATTTCGCCCTTATTGCCTTGCTCAAATGTCAGTATTTACTGGCAAGTTGGGCTTGACGATACGCTGACAAATACACACTAGCCTGCTGCGATTGGGGACTTCGAATGAGTGCAAAACCCGAACAATTTATCGACAAAATTTCCCGTTTAAACACCAGTACCAAGCAATATTTTCCGAATTCAAAAAAAATATACCTGCAGGGAAGCCGGACAGATATTCAAGTGCCCATGCGCGAGATTGCCCTTACCGACACCGTAACTGAGACCGGCACGGAGCCAAATGCCCCGATACGGGTTTACGATTCTTCCGGAATCTATTCGGATGCAACGGCGCAGGTCAACCTGCACACGGGTTTAGCGCCAATACGCGCGGCCTGGATCGAAGAGCGGCAGGACACCAAAAGGCTTGCTGAGCTGAGCTCGACCAGGCCAGACAGCAGGATCTCGGCACTGCCCATCTCAAATTTGAACATATTAGAAAGCCCCTCAAAGCCAGGTCGGGATGTAATGTCTCTCAGCTTCATTATGCTCGGCGAGGCATTATCACACCAGAAATGGAGTTCATTGCCATTCGCGAAAACATGGCGAACGCGCAGGCCGCAGCTCAGTTCCAGCAACCGAAGCAGCACCGGGGCGAAGCGTTTGGTGCCGCTATCCCCGACCAAATCACCCCGGAATTCGTGCGCTCGGAGATCGCGCTGGGTCGGGCCATCATTCCCGCTAACATCAACCCTCCGGAAATCGAGCCAATGATTATCGGCCGCAATTTCCTGGTAAAAGTGAATGCCAATATAGGCAACTCGGCACTCACCTCATCAATCGAAGAGGAAGTGGAGAAACTGACCTGGTCGGCTCTGTGGGGGGCGGACACGGTGATGGATTTGTCCACCGGCAAAAATATTCACGAGACCCGGGAGTGGATCATCCGCAATTCCATGGTGCCGATAGGGACTGTGCCTATCTATCAGGCTTTGGAAAAAGTGAATGGAGTGGCCGAGGATCTGAGTTGGGACATCTACCGTGACACCTTGATCGAACAGGCAGAACAAGGCGTCGACTACTTTACTATCCATGCCGGCGTGTTGCTGCGCTATGTGCCGCTTACCGCCAAGCGTGTAACCGGCATCGTTTCCCGCGGTGGCGCCATCATGGCGAAATGGTGTCTGTCTCACCACCAGGAAAACTTTCTCTACACCCACTTCGAAGACATCTGCGAAATCATGAAGGCCTACGATATCTCGTTCTCACTGGGCGATGGCTTGCGCCCGGGTTGTCTTGCCGACGCCAATGACGAGGCCCAGTTCGGTGAATTGGAGACCCTTGGCGAGCTCACTAAAATAGCCTGGAAGCATGATGTACAAACCATGATCGAAGGTCCTGGTCACGTGCCCATGCACATGATCAAGGAGAACATGGAGAAGCAACTGGAAGTCTGTAATGAGGCGCCTTTCTATACCCTTGGCCCACTGACGACCGATATTGCACCGGGATATGATCACATTACCTCCGGCATCGGTGCTGCGATGATTGGCTGGTGCGGCTGTGCCATGCTGTGTTACGTCACACCGAAAGAGCACCTGGGCTTACCGAACAAGGACGATGTCAAAGAAGGCCTGATGGCCTATCCCATTGCCGCTCACGCCGCCGACCTTGCGAAAGGTCATCCCGGTGCCCAGCATAGAGACAATGCACTGTCGAAGGCACGCTTCGAGTTTCGCTGGGAAGACCAGTTTAACCTGGGCCTGGATCCTATAACCGCACGTGCCTACCATGACGAAACACTACCGAAGCAGTCTGGCAAGGTCGCGCATTTTTGTTCTATGTGCGGACCAAAATTTTGCTCAATGAAAATTTCCCAGGAAGTGAGAGACTGCGCTGCCAAGCAAGCATCAGAGGATGTCGATGCGGCAATAGTCACGGGCATGGAATAGATGGTAAACGAGTACAATCAGCAGGGCCGCAAGTTGTATCACAAAGTGTAGTTCGTCGATTTCGGTGACTAATCGGTTTATAACAAGTCGCTAAGCAGATACTTGTGTAAACTCTGCAGACAAGAGTGCGCCAGTTGTTTGCTGCGTTGCGGCGACCATCCAAACTTCTCATTCGCTGTGGCGCTGGTATCTTTGAAGGGCATCTCCAAGGTCATTGCCAGGCAGTTGTGCACGCTGGCAATCTGCACCGTACTCATAGTCAGGTTTGCTTGCCCTGGCGGCTTCGGCGGGTAACCTATTGCAGTCTGGAAGTCCGGGTTCAATGTCGCCAGCGTGGTCTTGTAAAAATCCAGTTACGCTTGTTTTTTCTCATTCCACTCGGGCAGTCCCTCGGTACCGGCGATGAAGCAATAGGGAAGTGATTCGTCACCGTGTACGTCTAACAAAAAATCCACGCTCGCTGCATTCATGGCTTGCTTGACCAGATACACTTCAGGGCTGGCATCCATAGACGGCTCGGCCCACTCGCGATTTAAATTTTTGCCGGCGGCATTGGTGCGCAAGTGGCCGCGCTTGCTGCCATCCGGATTCATGTTCGGAACTAAATAAATATTGCAGACATCCAGCAAGGCCTGACTACTTGAATTACTCGAGTCCAGAAGTTGTTCGATGCAACCTTCCATCCACCACTGGGCCATCGACTCATCGGGATGCTGTCGCGCAATCATCCAGCAGTTTTTCCGATTCGCATTCGCGTCCGGTAAGGCGATTCGCAATAAATCCAGATCCTGTCCATCCAGAGTCTGGCCCAGCAAGAGATGACTACACCGCGGCGACTGCATGCTTCTGGCGATCAGGTCATGGTGCCGTTCCATAGAATAAGGAGCGAAGTAGGCAAAATAGACGGAGTCAAGCTCAGGCGTGAAATCAATCGAGAGTACGCCGTTCTCAAATTGCGTGGGATGACGTAGCCAGGACTCGCGATCGTATGAGTACACGACCCGCTATTTTTTGAATCCGGGAGGATATGCGGCACTGGCGGCGTTGAGAATTTGCAAATGGCAGGTCGTGCCCTTGGCACCGCTCAGGCGGAAATGAAACCACTGGTAGAATTCAGATTGATAGTCGTTGCGAATTTTTAGCTGGATATCGCCGTCGTCACTACAGGAGATGACTTCGATATTTCCTAAATCAAAATGACTGCTTATGCGCACCGAAGTTCCCTACCTTGTATGATAATTAGTGTGGATCGAGTATGACTTTCCCGATCGGTTTTTGCTATCATTGCCCACCCATTTTTCAGCGAATAGACAAAATAAGATGTCCACGGTAACTGACAATTTAAATATTGCTTCAAATGAAGTGCTAATTACACCCGAGCTACTTAAAGCCGCCTTACCTCTTGAAGGTGAGGCGCTGGCGTCCGTGCAGCTGGCACGCAACACCATATTTTCTATATTGGACAGGAAAGACCCTCGGCTCTTCGTCGTTGTGGGCCCCTGCTCCATCCACGATATAGACGCCGCATTGGACTATGCACAGAGACTGAAGTCGCTGGCCAACAGCGTTAACGATGTATTGTATATAGTAATGCGGGTTTATTTCGAGAAACCAAGGACCTCGATTGGTTGGAAAGGCCTGATTAATGATCCTCGCATGGACGACTCATTCAAGATAGAAGAGGGTCTGCGTGCGGGGCGCAAATTATTACTGGATATCGTAAAGCTTGGCTTGCCCACCTCTTCGGAAGCGCTGGATCCAATATCACCGCAATATCTTCAGGACGTAATAACCTGGTCCGCTATCGGCGCGAGAACTACCGAATCCCAAACCCATCGAGAGATGTCTTCCGGGCTTTCTTCCGCCGTAGGATTTAAAAACGGCACCGATGGTGGCCTGATGGTGGCGGTGAACGCGATGCAATCCGTATCCAGCCCCCATAGATTTCTTGGTATAAACGGCGAGGGTCAGGTCTCCGTGGTCACCACCAAGGGCAACCCCTATGCCCACGTAGTGTTAAGAGGCGGCTCGAAAGGGCCAAATTACGACAGCGTGCATGTTGCCCAATGTGAAAAGGCACTGCGAGACGGCGGCGTAAACAATAATATCGTCATCGACTGTAGCCATGCCAATTCCAGCAAAGACCCGGATATGCAGCCACTGGTACTGAAAGACGTCACCCACCAGATACTGGAAGGCAACAAATCAATCATCGGTGTAATGCTGGAAAGCAATATCAATCACGGCAATCAATCTATTCCCGCTGATCTTGCCGATTTGAAATACGGTGTTTCTGTCACCGACGCCTGTATAGACTGGGAGACAACAGAGGCAGCTATCATGGAGATGGCAGAAAAACTCAGAGACGTACTGCCGTCCAGATAAGAAAAAAAGCGGGTGATCTAGTCCTCGGATTCAACAATTTCCAGTGGGCACCAGCTTTAGAAAGAAGAGCCCGGCTGGGCCAAAAACTCGAGCTCAGTAGACGTAGACTCCCTGCCTAACAGGTCGTTGCGGTGTGGGTAGCGACCGAAGCGGTCAATAATGGCCTTGTGTCTTAGCTCGTAATTGTAGTTATCCTCTAGCCCGGGTCGATCAAACAGGTACAAGGCTATCTTGTGTATTTCCGCCGACTCGCTGTGCATGAAAGGCATATACAGAAACGCGCGCTTGCTAGCGTCAAGCTTCTCATCAAATTTCTGCCGAATAGCTTCCTGTGATAAAACCAGTGCCAATTCATCATAGGCAAAAGCTTCGGCGCTGTCCCTGAACAAATTACGCGAAAACTGATCAAGCAGAATAACCTCTGCCAGCGCGTCCAAAGCATCATCACGCCAGGCATACAACAACCCCTTACGAGCCCGCATGTGCAGCTCCAGAAACCGGCTTCGAATCAATTCATCAAACTCAGGATCCTTCTTGAATCTCTGAGCTCGGTCTATTTCCTCAAACCAAAATTTAATCACGCCGGTCGCTGACAAACTATGTACCTTCCTTACAAGAAAAAGTCTTATAAGAAAATGTCGACCGGCGGCGACTGGAATTGAATTTGGTAGCTGAGAGACACATATTCTTTTACGCGTACAGTGACAACCATATTCCCCACTCACGAGTATTCGACTCTGACTATTCGCGTGAAACATCCCCGTCACTGTACGTCTAATCCAAAAACCACTCTGATCCTGAGATATTTCCACAGAAATTCAGCTTTCTTTATCTAGCTATTATGACCCCAATTAATGTTATACCAATGGTAAATTCTACCGCAGAGTTAGGGGCGGCAGCATGCTATAGGCTGAGACCAAATCAGGTCACGTTTTAGCTTGCCACTCTTGTGGGGGTTTTCGGCGAGGACTGTTTGAATCTCGGGTTTTGCTTGCAAAAATGGTTGAGTTCCGCCGCCGCCGACAAGAGTGGCAAGCGTGTGGCCGGTCTCAGTCTATAGCATGCTGCCGAACCCGAGCCGGTTCACCCACGCCAGGCTCGTAATGAAGCTGCTACTATCCGCAGTTATTCAGTTGTCAGCGTCCCCTCTTTTTACCCTGAGAAAATTCTTTGCACTTTTTTAAGATTAAGAATATCGTCTGCCCGCGAAGCCGAGTCAGCTAGTCCCTTTGCGCACGGCCATATCTCCTTCGCTTTAGCCAGCGCTGCGGAACTCAACCATTTTTGCAAGCAAAAATCGGGATTCAAACAGTCCTCCCTCAAATCTGTCTAAAGCGAAGAAGATAAGCATGGCCTGATTGTGCGCAAAGGGACTAGCTGACTCGGCTCCGCTCTATCAATTGAAAATCTGGCAGTTATTGCAGTTCAAGTAGCTAAGTTAATGCAACAAACCTCACGGATACACCTGCACTAGCGCACTATCTAGAATCTAGCCCTGCTAGAGACCAATCCCGACTGAGTAGCCCAGGATTGAGAAGAATTTCTCTAAGCAATACTCGCATAAGCAATTGCAAGCGGCTCCTGCTCACGCCGCCCCAGGTTTATCCACTTCTGCACAAAAGGATTGTCTAATAAAGTTTGTAAATAGGTATGAGCGTCACTACTCAACTCCGCACCATAGGCATCAAAGGCAACCGCAATTGGTGCAAACATACAGTCCGCGATAGAGAAACGGCCGT
Source organism: Gammaproteobacteria bacterium (assembly GCA_963694865.1). Taxonomy (GTDB): domain Bacteria; phylum Pseudomonadota; class Gammaproteobacteria; order Pseudomonadales; family Pseudohongiellaceae; genus UBA9145. The sequence continues at coordinate 31,807 of CAVOFA010000020.1, forward strand.
AGAGATAGTTGCCGTTTTCACCGAAGCGGTGACGACAGCAACTCCACATAGCGTCGATACGTGCTATCTCGTTTAACAAACTTTCCGATGGCGTCAGGCGACAGGAAGCTTTGCAGTTCATGGGCCAGTCCTGCTTTAAGCTTGGAAATTCCGCATGCATTTCCGCGCTTACAGACCTGGCACTGGCTCGGCGCTTGGGGCTGCTGGGCCAGCCGCCGCCACCGAGAATTTCACCGGAGATATATTCACAGATAGCCAGAGAATCCCAGACTGTGATTTCGCGGTGCAGTAAAACCGGAACCTTGAGGGAGGGGGAATAGGGGCCGAGTTTTTCGGCCGTATTATCCTGATAGAGCTTAATTTTAATTTCATCAAAGCTCACATCGAACATCTTCAATAACAACCATGGGCACATGGACCATGAAGAATAATTCTTATTACCAATTACAAGTCGAATGTCATTCATAGCAGTAATTTCCGTAATGTCGATGCGAGCAGCTGTAAGGCTTTACTCGCCATCGGGTAGTTGGGAAAGCATTTGTTGGCTACTGTCCCGCAGTCGGACGATAACCCGGCGGTCAAAGAAGTCAGCTTCAAAACTCTGTATAGCAGCCAGTGGCTGGGTCTCTCCGTAGGCCACAGTGGTAATGGATGAATTTTGAATTCCCATTCTGTTAAAGTATCGTTTTATGGTGGCAGATCGTGCTCTGGACAGATTCAGATTCATCTCCGCATCGCCATTGCGGTCAGCGTAACCGGTAATTTCCACATTCGCGGCCGGCATCTGCCTGGCGAGTTTTACCAGGCTGGAAAGCTCTTCTTCATAGTGAGGCTCGATGGCACTGGAGCCGGAACGAAAGTGGAGTGACAGTACCGTGTTGTCGCAGCAGGGTGATGCCGATGCGATATCAAGTCTTGCCGGGATTATTCTGGCGGCGTTACTTCTGAGCTTTTCAAGTTCGGCCTGTGCGAGTTGCCGGTCTTTTTGTGCTGCCAGGGTTTCATTTCTGAGGGCGGTGAGCTGAAGCTGTGATTCATCAAGTTGAACCTGTAAAACAGCGGCGTGCTTGCGTATGTAAAACCGGTCTCCCAGCAAGGCGCCAATAGCGGCACCGACAATTGCACCCGGTGGCCCACCGGCAAGGCCACCTATAGCGAGGCCACTGAAAAGTCCCGTCGCTTCATCTGCAGAAGACGTATGCTGATAGTTGGCGCGTTGGTTGTCGGCAAGGGCGGTGCCGGCGCTTAGGCTTAGCAGCAGAACGAAAATAATTTGCTTGTACATGGTAATAATCCTGTGTGGGATGAAACAAAAGTGTGGTTTGAACAGTCCAAGTAATAAAGAGCCAAATCCAATTGGAATCTTTGATTTTGTTAAAGTCTATTAAACAGCGTGTTTCTTACCCCACAGAGCAGGGATTGAGGCCATGTGATGATTAAATATGGCAGAATGATGGCAATCGGAAAGCTACCGCAACCATCGCTGCGTTTGCGTCTGCAAATGGGTTATAGTCGCGTTAAATCCTAGAGTGTGAATTGCGAATAAATTGAGTGCGAAGTGGGCAATGAGAAGTGGGCAATGAGTAGAAGAATCGCCATAGTAGAAGACGAAGCAGCTATTCGAGAGAATTATGCGGATGTCTTGAGAAAACAGGGCTACGAGGTACAGACCTATGCCAATCGTAAATCTGCGATGTCGGCGTTCGACCTGCGTTTACCCAATCTCGCCATCATCGACATAGGCCTTGAGAATGAAATCGACGGTGGTTTCACCCTCTGTCAGGCCTTGCGTTCCCTGTCAGACACATTGCCAATAATTTTTCTCACCGCCAGGGATAATGACTTCGATACGGTGAGCGGCCTGCGCATGGGAGCGGACGACTATTTAACCAAAGATATCTCTCTGCCTCATCTTACCGCCAGAATTGCAGCATTGTTTCGAAGGCTGGATGTGATAGATCAACCACCTTCCCAGGAGAGTCTGCTGCAAAGAGATAAACTTACCCTGGATGTAGGTCGACTGAGCGTGCAGTGGGATGAGCAGCCGATTCCTCTGACCGTCACCGAGTTCTGGATGGTGCATGCATTGGTGAAGTATCCGGGGCATGTGAAGAGTCGGCAGGTGTTGATGCAGGAGTCGAAGATATTTGTCGATGGCAGCACCATCACCTCA